>CAZHSK010000102.1:0-5653 GCA_964535235.1 uncultured Treponema sp.
CCAAACAAGGAGTCATGATGCCGGCGATGATAGAATTCCCTTCCTGGATAAAGCCGGAGATAATCCCCGGCCTGCCCTTCCGCTGGTACGGCCTGATGTATGTGCTGGCCTTCGGCACCACCTGGCTTCTCTTCCGCCGAGAATCCAAGCGTCTGGACAAACCATGGACCGAGGATATGTCGGCCAACTTCTTCCTTTGGGCGATTGTGGGCATACTATTGGGTGGCCGACTTGCGGGAACCTTAATCTACGAACCCACCGATTACTACTGGCGTCGCCCTTGGTTCATACTCTGGCCCTTCGACGAAACCGGACGATTTGTAGGCTACCAGGGCATGTCCTTCCATGGCGGTTTTGTCGGACTTATAGCCTCCACCCTCATCTGGGCCAAGATAAAAAAACAGCGATGGCTGGAATGGGCCGATCTCATCGCCATGTCAGTGCCCCTAGGTTACACCTTCGGGCGCCTTGGCAACTTCATCAATGGAGAACTCTGGGGCAAAATCACCGACCTACCCTGGGGCATGGTCTTTCCCTATGCCGAACGCTTTTCAGCCCGCGAACCCTGGGTGCAGGAATTTGCTGCCAAGGTGGGAATTTCTCTCTCATCGATGAATGACATCGTAAATCTCCCAAGGCATCCCTCCCAGCTCTACGAGGCCATCTTTGAAGGCATAGTGCTGTGGGCAATTCTCTGGTTCCTGGTCCGCAAACATCGACGTTACGATGGCCAGGCGACCGGCTTGTATATCATAGGCTATGGCACAGCCCGCTTTTTTATCGAATACCTAAGGGAACCCGATTCCGGCCTGGGCTACATCCTCGAACTCGGCGATCTGGGCGCTCCCACCTATGCATTTACCAGCTTTTTCAACTTTTCCATGGGCCAGATCCTCTGCGTTCTCATGATCCTGGCGGGGGCTGTTATTCTCATACTCTGCCGAATGAGGGGAGAGAGAATAGCCCGGGAAAGCCTTCAGAGCTCCAAGAAATTCACGTCCCGAAAATTGCGGAAACGGATCAAATAGGGGGATGGAATGATCGTAAGCCTCGCGCAGATGGATTCCACCATCGGCGATTTTAGCGGTAACGCCGCGCGCATCCTGGATATGACTACACGCTTGCTCTCAGGTACTGAAGCGAAAGCTAAAAGCGACCTTATAGTCTTTCCCGAACTCTGCCTCTGCGGGTACCCGCCCATGGATCTATTGGATCAGGAAGCCTTCGTGGACGCCAATCTCAAGGCCCTGCGCTACCTCCAGAAGAAACTGCCCCGGGACTCCGCCGTGGCCATCGGTTACGTGGATCGCAACCGCTCTAGTGCGGGCCGCGCCCTTGTAAACGCCATGTCGGTAATCGCGGAAGGACAGATTGTCTTTACTCAGGAGAAAACCCTCCTGCCCACCTACGATGTCTTCGACGAAGCCCGCTACTTCGAACCGGCAAGAACCAGAAAGGTCTACGCCCATTCCAAAGGCAGAATCGGATTCGCCATCTGCGAAGATTTTTGGTGGGAATCCCCTCCCGACCCCTTCTTCAAATATCCTGTAGATCCGGTCAAGGAACTCCTGGATTCGGGGATAGATCTTCTCATCGTGCCCTCGGCCTCACCCTTCGTCAAAGCCAAACTGGAAACCAGGCTGCGCCTAGCTAAAAGCAAGGCCAGGGAGGGGAGCATTCCTGTACTCTATTGCAACGCCGTAGGCTCCAACGATTCCCTCATCTTCGACGGCCGATCCTTTGTGGTAAATACCGAAGGCAAGCCCCTGGCCTTCTGCGGATGGGAGGAAGGCTTCCTTGTCGTGGATACAGATTCTATGGTCTGCGAGGGTTGCTCCGATGAGGCATCCAGTCCAAAAGTCAAAAATCTAAAAATTGCTCCTATGGAGGATATCCATCAGGCTCTTCTCGTGGGCATCAAAGGTTATATGGCTAAATCAGGCTTTACCAAGGCCTGCCTGGGTCTTTCAGGCGGCATCGACTCGGCCCTGGTGGCAGTCCTGGCGGCCGAAGCCCTGGGTCCGGAAAACCTTCGCTGCATAACCATGCCCAGCCGCTTTTCCTCGGATGGATCTGTGGACGACTCGGTGGAACTCTGCAGGCGCCAGGGCATTGGGCTGGAGCGCTTTTCCATAGAAAGCCCTTTCAGCGCCTATCTCAACCTACTAGCCCCGGCATTTGCAGGACTCCCCTTCGACCTGGCCGAGGAAAACCTCCAGGCTCGGATACGGGGAGCCCTCCTCATGGCTTGGTCCAACAAATTCAACTCCCTTTTGCTCACCACTGGCAATAAAAGCGAACTAGCGGCGGGCTACTGCACCCTCTACGGCGATATGTGCGGCGCACTTGCACCCATTGGCGACCTTTACAAAACAGAAGTCTACGAACTATCCCGGCACCTCAACGCCCTCGCCCTGGCCGAAGGACGTCCCGAGCCTATTCCCCTGCCCATTATTGACAAAGCACCCAGTGCCGAACTCAGGCAGAACCAGAAGGATCAGGACAGCCTTCCCCCTTATGACATCCTGGATGGAATATTAAAACTCTACATTGAAGAAAATGCTTCCCTTGAGAAAATTATCGCATTGGGGTTCGAGAAGGATCTGGTAACCAAGGTCTTAGGCATGGTGGCCAGGGCCGAATACAAACGCAGACAGGCCGCTCCCGTAATCAAGGTGTCCAAGCGGGCCTTCGGCATCGGCAGGCGGCTGCCCCTCACAAGGCAGATCCACGAAACCAGAACTTAAGAAGCTAAGGTTTTTTTCTGTTCCAAGTGCTCAAGCTCTGGGGAAAATTGGAGATAATTCCCTCTGCCCCTGCAGCCAGCACCCTCGCTTCGTCCTCCAGCTTGTCCACAGTCCATGGTAGCAGGGGTCTTCGCAGGCTATGGAATACACGCCGCCTAGCAACCAGCGTGCACTCTGGTTTAAGAATATCTGCAGCCCCTATCCAACGCCCCTCGCCTCTACGTAAATACCAGTACAGCTCCTCCGATCTGCTCCAGATTATCGCCGTGGGAAATTCGGGCAAGTATTTTGCGCAGCGCCTCAGGCTAAGAGGGTTGAAGGAAGAGACAATACAGCGGCCTTGCATTTCATGGCGACGCAAGGTGTCGGCCAGAAGAGACTCCAGTCCCGTATCTCCAATAGAACGACATTTGATTTCAATATCGAAATAGATATCCCTGCCCAGTTCCTCCAGCACATCATCCAGCAGGGGCATTCGCTCGGAGGCGTAGGATAAATCCATCCAGGAGCCTATATCGAGACTGGACAGAAACGCGTACTCCGAACCCTCGATGGAGAAACCCTTTTCACGTCCCGGGGCTTTGGTCTCCGGGACGATTCTCGTGGTGGTATCGTCATGAAAAACGACGAGTTTAGCATCCTTAGAGCGATGTATATCCAATTCAATGCCTGGAATCCCGGCATCCCAGGCAGCCTTGAAGGCGGCCATGCTGTTCTCAGGCTTCAGCGAGGAAAGCCCCCTATGGGCAAAGACGAGGGGTCGGGGGAACCCGGGAAGGAAGGATGCCTTCATAGACCCATCTTGCGCTTGAGTGCCTCGAGAGGATCGGCCGGATCAGCCTTCTGTTCGAGATTCTTGAACTCCCGATCCACGGCGGCCTCATTGGAATCAGGGTCCAGACCCTGGAGCATATCCAACTCTGCCTTGAGCATATCGGGATCAATGCTCCTGCGCCTGGCCTTTATGGAAGGCAGGGCTTCCCGTATCCTGATCACATCGGCCTGGAGCTCCTGCCGTGCAGCAAGAATATCAGCTTTCTTAGCCTCCACCTGAACCACTTGAGACCGGGCTCCCGCCGCGAGCTCGACCAAACCTTTGCTTTCAGCCAGGCTCACCCTGGATTTCCAGAGAGAAATATCCTTCTCCAGGGTTTCCATATCTTTATCGTGCCGCTTTATATCCGTCGTATAGGCCAATAGTAAATCCATGGCCCCCGCTTCATCCAGCTTTGAGAGCTCTTCCAGACTAATCATGGTGCTTACCCCCATCCAAGGCTGCGTTTTTCTTTAGCTGCAGTTTTCCGCCGAAACGCTCCATATCTATGACTACTCTAGTGTGCTCTCCCTCACCCACCTTTTCCACCTCGTCCCAGGCTTCCACCTTGAAATGTAAAATCCTGCCATCTACCTTCAGCAGTTCGGAACGTATTCTAACCTTCATGCCCACTGGGGTGGGGGCCAGGTGTCGGATACCCACGAAGGAACCCACACTCGCCCTTCCAGGACCTAAAAATTTCTCTACCACATCTCTGGAGGTTTCCTCCATATGCAGGACCATAGTCGGAGTGGCATATACTTCCACTGCCCCAGACCCTAAATGGGAAGCAATATGTTTGGATTCGACAGTTATCGTTTTTTCGGCCACCAGGCCCGGGTAAAGTTCCATGAGCTCTCTCCTCCGTGTGCAGCGCTGAATTCACTGATTACTTAAAAAGTATAGCACAACAAAAGTAGGTGAATAATCGGGGTATCCAGTCTGGCCTCTCGTAGCAAAAAATATTTCACTCTATTAGTTTTTTACAGTATATTGCATCTACTATGTTAAAGAAATCTTATATCGGAATCGCTTCGATCGCCGTTATAGCCATCGCCCTGCCCCTCTGGCTGGGCGCTCAAACCCGGGTACAAACCCCATCGGGAGACACACTCATGATCTACACAGAAAAACAGGCCGCCGAAGTTTGCTACATAGAACCCAGCGAGGAACTGAAGGCTAAACTGAGCCCCGAAGAATACGCCGTCCTGGTGCAGGCCGGCACAGAGCCCCCCTTCGACAATCCCCTCTGGGATAATCACAGGGAGGGTATCTATGTGGACAAAATAGACGGCACTCCCCTGTTCACCTCTTCCACCAAATTCGATTCGGGCACAGGCTGGCCCAGTTTCTGGAAGCCCATAGACCAGGAAGCCGTCGTCCTTGTGGAGGACAGGTCCTATGGCATGTTCAGAATAGAGGTGAGGTCCAAAAAATCAGGGGGGCATCTAGGCCATCTTTTCGATGACGGCCCCGATCCCACCGGCATGCGCTATTGCATCAACTCCGCCTCCCTCACATTCGTTCCAAAGGAAGAAATGGAAGCCAAGGGCTACGGCGCGCTCCTCTCTTTGTTCTGAAAGCCAGGTCCTGGTTGAAGCGTAAAGGGCTTTAGGAGTAGACTGTTCAGCTATCGGAGAACAGTCATGGAACGCAAAAGAATTCTTACCGGCGACCGGCCTACGGGCAAGCTTCATCTCGGTCATTATGTTGGCTCTCTGGCTAATAGGGTCAGGCTCCAGGACGAGTACGAATGCTTTTTTATTATAGCCGACCTACACACCCTCACCACCAAGCCTGAAAAAGACAATATCGCCCTTCTGGCCGAAAACGTCCGCTCCGCAGCCCTGGATTATCTCGCCTGCGGTATAGATCCCGCCAAGAGTGTGATCTATCTTCAGTCGGCCGTACCCGAGGTAGCCGAGCTATCCCTTTTCTTTGAAAACCTCATCACCGTTCCCCGCCTGTCCAGGGTCCCCAGCCTCAAGGAAATGGCCCAGAGCGCCCATATCGAGGAAATGCCCTTTGGGCTTCTCGGCTATCCTGTGCTCCAGGCTGCCGATATTCTCCTGCCCAGGGCTCACCTCGTGCC
>CAZHSK010000103.1:0-5589 GCA_964535235.1 uncultured Treponema sp.
TACCGAAAGCGGAAAAGATAGATAAAAGAACAGCCGTATGTCTTCCCGAAAGCAGGTTCATCATCAAGGCCGCTTGGGGGTGGAAGGCGGCAGTGCCCAACCCGGCTAGGGAAGCCAGCACAACAAGCATCCAATAGCTGTTCACCACGCCTGTCAGGCTCAGCATAACCGCCATCCAGAGTGTTCCAACATGGACAAGCCATCTTCGGCCTGTGTTATCAACCAAGTAGCCGAACACGGGCTGGACGATCGATGAAGTGATTGTAAAGGAGGCCGTGAGGATGGCGGCTTTTGTGACGGTGAATCCCTGGATCGAAATCATGAGAAAGGGCAGCATCTGGGGCAGATAATTGCTGTATAAGTCATTCAGCATGTGAGAGATGGTCAGCACTCCAATCTCTACACCGCGTGCTCTCTTGTTAGTGGGCATTAAAAATCCTTTAGTTATTTTGCATTACAGTGGGATGCACTTTATCATCCAAGTCGATGTAGTGCTATACGTAGTTAGTGTCACGAAGCCTGCACTGTTGAAGTATGCAGAGGATAACAGCGCGTAGCCCCTTGTAGAAAAGACAATGACAAGGGGGAAGCAATGGATGAATTTTTGTTTTGCCCGAATCCTGCATGCCGCCTTCATGCCGGAGGCGGGGAATCGGGATGGTATGCTCCGCGGGGGCACTATCGCACCAAAACCTTTGGGAACGTTCAGCGGTATCGCTGCGCGGTTTGCGGGCATTGGTTTTCGAAGCAGAGCTTCAGCATCGATTACTATGTGAAGCGAAAGGTGAGCTATCCAGAGCTCCTGTTTCGTCATGTTGCATCCTCGAGCGGTCGGGCTATAAGCCGGGCGATGGGCATTTCGCCCGATTCAGTGCAGAACCGTTTGGACCGGCTTGCCCGACAGGCCCTCGGTGTCCATGCAACGCTGCTCCCCCTGGGTGGAGCACAGGATGCCGTCTGTGTCGATGGATTCGTTTCCTTTGATGTCTCCCAATACTTCCCCAGCGAAGTGACGATCAGTATCACCGCCAAGTCTCGTTTTGTGCTTGACCTGTCCCAGACCAACCGACGCAGATCAGGCGCCATGACAGCTGGTCAAACAAAGCACGCACGCCAGCTTTATTCGCAAAGCACGCTTGAGCGTGGTGGCCTCTCGAGAACCTTCAGGGAGATTCTCGATTCGCTCAGTATCCTAAGGCCTCGAATAGCATTTATCCCACAGGTCATTACCACCGATGAGAAACCCGACTATGTCCGCATCCTGGATCGCCATCCTCTGTTCCGCAGCCAGGACGAAGCGCATCGTGTCATCCACCAGACCATCAATTCCCGTCTCTCGCGTACCTATGCCAATCCTCTATTCGCGTCCAACTATCTCGACAGAGAGATCCGTAAAGACCTGGCCAACCATCACCGCGAGACTGCCTGCTTTTCTCGCAATGTCGCGAATGGACTCTGCCGGTTAGCCGCTTACCTCTTCTACCACAATTACTTTAAAAGATTCCGTATCAATGCGCCCTGTATCGACAAAACCCTGCATGGAGAGGCAGCGGGAATCCCTCGATCGATGATCGACAAGGAGCTTTCCAGCGTCTTCTCCGAACGTCGCTTCCTGTCTCGATTGAAGCTCTGGCCGACGTTTGAAAGGATTTGGACAAAGAAATCACCGACACCCCGCAAGAAATATCCTGACTATGTACCTGCCTATGCGCTTCTATGAACCTTACTGCCATTCCTTTTGTGCAGGATTCGTGACACTAAGAATCGTTGACAGCCCGGATGCGTAGAGATACGGTAAACGTATGAAACATCGCGTCTTGCTCTTTACGGTCTTGGGTATGATGTCCATTATGCTGCTCTCTTGCACCTTGCTGGGTGACACTCCTCCAGAGGCTACGGTCCTTCCTGTCAAGGCCAAGGAGATTGGTCGTATAGGTTCTATTTTTGGAATAAACAATTTTGGAGGCGAAGAACGGTTCCATGGCGGGATCGATTTCAATCCCAAGCGAGGAAGCAGCGCGACTTTTTACGCGGTTGCCGATGGGGTAGTGACAAAGATAGATAACAACACAGGCCAGGGATACGATGGGGACAAAGGAGCTCGCAATTACCGAGTCGAACTGGGACTCTCAACCACGGTGACTGCGAGCTACCATTTCGAGGCCGCTTTAGACGAAACAGGGGAACCTCTCAGCGAAGAGGAAGTTGAGAGCAATATTTATGTGACGAAGGGACAAAAGCTAGTCGCTGGGGAACCAATTGGACTTCTGCCCTACCGCTGTGAGGGTACCCATGTTCATTTCAGCATAATGGATGAAACGGGAGAACATGAGGGAATGCCTTCTATTTATGATTATTTCGACGAGTCCACCGCCCAGGCTCTTAAAGATATAGTTGCAGACTTCAACGGAACGTGAGCGGCGTAACCACAAAGCCGATTTTAAAAGTATACGGGCTTTTAAATTCGCTCTATTGTATAAAATTCGTCTTGATCTGGGCTTCTAGGACAGGTTTGGCGAGGCCAGCCTTTTTGCCGGCTTCCAGCGATTTTAGAAGCCATGCCATGTTGAGCCCCAGGGTGCGCATGGTCTGGGTGCCTTCAAGATCGCGGAGCACTTCTTCGGGCTTATTGCCGTGCACCATGTTCCAGTACTGGGAGCCTACCACGAGCATGCTGCTGATGAGGAAATACTTGTTGAGCTGATCCAGGGTGGCTGTTGCTCCGCCTCGCCTGCAGCTGACTACGGCGGCCGCCGGCTTGTGCTTGAAGTGGGCACCACCTGCTCGGAACAGCCTGTCCATAAGCGAAACAATCTGTCCGGCGGGGGATGAATAGTACACAGGAGAGCCGAAGACAAAGGCGTCGGCGGTCTTGGCCTTTTCGATGAGCTCATTGACTGGGTCATCCTCGTATACGCAACGCTTGAGCTCGGCGCACTTGCCGCAGGCCACGCAGCCGCGGACTGTCTTGGTGCCGATATTGACCACTTCGGTTTCAATGCCTTCTTTTTCAAGGCTTTTGGCTACTTCGGCGAGGGCGGTTCGGGTGCAGCCTTCGGTGTGGGGGCTGCCGTTTATCATAAGTACTTTCATGGCACGATTGTAGCTTTTTTAGTCAAGCTTGTCCAACCGAAAGATTTGCATGATATTATAAATCATCTATCCGCTATGCTTTTAGGGAGGAGCCTTTGTTATCCGACGCAAGCACTGTCCAGGGCTATATCGATTCTCTCGATTCGGAGCGTAGGGAAGTCTTTTTAAGGTTACGCTCCGTGATTGCGGAAAATCTGCCGGCAGGCTTCGAGGAAGTGATGGCCTGGGGCATGCCCGCCTGGGTGGTTCCACTGAAGCGCTTCCCTGAAGGCTATTTGGGAAATCCGGAGCAGCCGCTGCCCCTTATTTCCATTGCCTGGCAGAAGCGGCACCTTGCCTTCTACCACATGGGGCTCTATTCAGAGCCTGAACTATTAAAGCGTTTTCTGGAATTGTACGAAGCCAGGGTGGGTAAAAAGGCGGACATGGGCAAGAGCTGTCTTCGGTTTACGAGGTTGGATGCGATACCCTATGATTTGATAGGCGAGGTCGCCGCCTGGTTCGATGTGGACCGGTGGGTTAGGCTTTATCGTTCCCAAAGGACTTTAGGCGGACGAAAAACTTCGAAGGAGGAGAGTCTATGAAAAAGCACCTGAAAGGCAATGTCTACTGGGTAGGGAAAATCGACTGGGAACTCAAGAAGTTCCACGGAGAGGAATACTCGACCCATAAAGGCTCGAGCTATAACTCTTATGTCATTCAGGAGGAAAAGACTGTCCTGGTGGATACAGTCTGGCTCCCCTTCGCCAAGGAGTTCGTGGACAACCTGGAGGCCGAGGGAATTCTGGATAAGTTGGATGCGATTGTGCAGAACCACGGCGAGGTGGACCACTCGGGCGCCTTGCCGGAACTGCTGCGCCGCAGGCCTGGACTGCCCGTCTATTGCACGGCCAACGCGGTAAAGTCGCTCAAGGGTCAGTACCATGAGGACTGGAACTTCAAGGTGGTGAAGACCGGTGACGAACTGGATCTGGGTAATGGTAAGAAACTGGTTTTCGTGGAGGCGCGGATGCTCCACTGGCCCGATTCCATGTTCTCCTACCTGGCCGGCGAGGCTATCCTCTTCTCCAACGACGCCTTCGGTCAGCACTACGCCTCGGAGCTTCTATTCAACGACCTTGTGGACCAAGGCGAGCTCTACGAGGAGTGCATCAAGTACTACGCCAACATTCTCACCCCCTTCAGCCCCTTGGTTATCGCCAAGATCAACGAGGTGGTGGGCTTCAACTTGCCGGTGGACATGATCGCCACCAGCCACGGTGTGATCTGGCGCAAGGATCCTCTGCAGATCGTCACCAAGTATGTCGAGTGGGCCAAGGACTACCAGGAAGATCGCATCACCATCATCTATGACTCCATGTGGGGTGGCACGAGGAAGCTGGCCGAGGGCATCGCCAAGGGTATTGTCGAGGCTTCGCCCTCCACCGATGTAAGGCTCCACAACGTGGGCAAATCGGACAAGAACGACGCTATCACCGACGTCTTCCGCTCCAGGGCTATCCTGGTGGGCTCACCGACCATCGGCGCAGGGATTCTCTCGGCGGTGGCCGGTATCCTCGAGGAAATCAAAGGGCTTAAATTCAAGGGTAAAAAGGCCGGGGTCTTCGGCTGCTACGGCTGGTCCGGTGAGGGCAACAAGGTATTAGCCGAGAATCTCAAGGCCAGCGGCTTCGAGCTGGTGGGCGAGGGGCTGAAAAATCAATGGAACCCCGACGAGGCCGGCTACGCCAAGGCGGTCGAGTACGGAAAGATGATAGCCAAGGCCTAGAATCCTGAGATGAGTGCCTTGTACCAATCCCAGGTCTGGGCAGCTTTATAGACCGCCAGGCTCGCCGCCGGCACCTTGATCGAGCTCATTTCCCAGCGAGGCGGAAAACTGTTCGACACAATGTTCGGCGGAACCGCGGCCTTGACCGTGATAGTCTTGAGGTTTGGGCAGGAGTTGAAGGCCTCGTTTAGCACGCTGCGGATCGAGGAGGGGAGTATGAGGGTAGCTATGCTTGCTCCCTCGAAGGCTTCATCCTCGATCGTAATCACCCCTTCGGAGATGGTAAGGTTTCTCAAGCCCGAGCAATGGAAGAACGCGGTTTTCCCCACCGTGGATATGTTCCCCGGAATGACTAGGTTGTCGAGTTTTTCACAGATCCCGAAGGCATGTTCGCCTATCGCTGTCCTCGCCTGGCGGGGAAGCTGGAGCCTACTTAAGTTGGAGCAGCCGTGAAAGGCCCATTCACCTATCTCTTGGAGTTGGTCGGGGAGCACGAGATTGACGAGTCCGGTACAGTTTTCGAAGGCAAAGTCGCCTATCGAGGTCAATGTTTGGGGAAGGTTGATCTGGCGGAGGGCGCTGCAACCCTGGAATGCGTTGTCTTCGATGATGCGTATCCCCTCGCGCAGCGTCACGCGTTCCAGGGCTGTACAACCGTAGAAAGCCCTGAATCGGATTATCCCCGTGCCTCCGATAGTGACAGCCCTCAGGCCTGTAGAATCCCTGCA
>CAZHSK010000104.1:0-5528 GCA_964535235.1 uncultured Treponema sp.
GCCTGAATCTCGTCCAGGATGAGACCGGTTTCGGCGGTATCATCATAGGCCAGCGAACTCACCACCGAAGATAAGCGGATAAGGCTGCGCCTAGTGGACATCTCCTGGATGATTCGCGCGTAGTATTCCACGTTGGCGGCCGAGGGTGTCATGGAGGTAAGGGAGGCTATGTAGCCCGGTCCCCCTGCCTTATCCAGGCTGCCTGCGAGCTTCATCTCCTCGGTAATGGTGATGATGTCTGCCTTCTGGCCCTTTTCGTGAAGAGATATAATGGCGGAAAAAAGCAGGGAATGGGGAGTCTGGTAGAAATCCTCGGGCCGGATGTAACGCACTACCGATCCGAGGCTGTCCGGATCCAGGAGAAGGGCTCCCAGGCATGCCTGCTCGGCTTCGGGGTTGTGGGGTGGGATCTTGTCCTTGAGACTGTCGAGCGTCATGGCTGTCCTCTCATTCTCTGGGCATTATACGATACCGGGGGCAAAAAAAAAGCGCCGATCCTGAAATTCCACATGGAGGGAGATCCAGAGACCGGCGATTCATGCACAGGCTGGCCCTTGCCTCAGGGCAGGGGCCAGCCTGAAAAGGCTATGGCGTATTAGTTCAAGCGACCGGCATTCACTGCCGCTTCGAATGCAGCCGCCTGCTCCTCATCGGTCACAGGCTCGGCGGCTTCTACCCTGGGTTTGCGCTGCCTCAGCTTCTTGGGCTGATCGCTTTCTTCGGTTTTTTCCGCCTTCACTTCCTGGCCTACTATGGTGAGTTTTACCAAGGCCTCATCCTTATCATAAAGATGGATTATGACCTTATAGCTGCCCACGCTCTTTATGGAGCGGCCTGGCACTTCGATTTTCTTGCGATCGATTTCGATGCCTTTCTTGAGGAATTCATCGGCTATAGTGGCGTTGGTCACCGCACCATAGAGCTTGCCGTTAGCGCCGGCTGGCATGGTGACGGAGAGTTCTTCGGCTTCGATTTTCTCTTTCAGAGAGGATGAATCCTTGCGCTTGGCCTCTTTGATGGCCAGTATCTCGTTTTTCCTGTGCTCGAACATCTGGACGCTCTTGGCGTTGAAGGCCACCGCCAGATCACGGGGAAGCAAGAAGTTGCGGGCATAGCCCGGGGCGACTTCCTTAACGTCGCCGATCTCCCCTAGGTTGGGGACATCCTGATTCAGGATCACTTTCATGTGGAAGCTCCTTTTAAGCTGCGGTATGGAATCCATACCTCGGTAATGCCCAGTAAGGGCAAGGCAATCAAGATCACGGCGCTGGTGGCCGTATTGAAGAGGGCTGTGACCGCCACAAGGGGGGCCAGCAGCCTGAAGATTCCGGGCACTGAAGGTTTCTGCAAAAGGTGGCTTACTACTCCGAGTCCCTGGAGCCCATAGAGAGCGGCTGCGCAGAGGGAGAGGTTCCACACGATAAGAGAAACCAGGCCTTGGGTTTTAGTGATGAGCATGATGAACAAGAGGGTCCAGACCGCCAGACCAGGCCAGAGCACGACCGAAGGCGTCCTGAAGGCCGAGAGTTGTGCTGGTTTGTCTATGGCTTGGGTTATGAGATTGCGGCCTTTATAGGCTACGATGCTGCCCACATACCAGCTGGCGGCCAGGGTCAGAAGAATGAAGGCGGAAAAGCCCGAGCCCAGTATTCTCAGGGAGCGGTTTACCAGTTCCGTCGCCATAACCGGTGACTCTTCGAGGATCCCCGCCGACTCTATCATGGCCTCTACGTACGCATACAGCTGCGCGAGGAAGGTCTGATCCTTGCCCATGCGCAGAAGGAAGGGCGTTGCGATGAGAGATAGCCCTAGAACGGCCAGGAGAAGCCTGGCTATGCGGGAAAGTCTGGGGGTTTTTGCATTGAGCCATACCATCGCGGCCAGGAGAAGCATAGGCGGCAGCAATCCTGGCAGTAGGGAGCTCAAGGCAAATGCTTTGAGTTGAACCATCCTGGCCACTGTGCCAATCAGTATTACTAAAACCGCAGCCAGGGAAGAAACCAGGCCAGCCTTCATGCCTCGGGAGTATAAGGCCTGTTGCACGGGCACCAGGAATGCGAAGGAGAGGATGTAGGAAAGATAGAGTAATCCCGAGAGTAGCCCCGCCGAAGCATCGGCGAGGAAAATTCTCCTTCTGGAAACCTGTCCCTGCTCGTCCACCTTAAGGCCTCTAAATTATTTTACTACGTAAGGCAGTAGGGCCAGAGACCTCGCCCTCTTGATATTGACCGCCAGTTCGCGCTGATGCTTGGAGCATGTTCCGGTGATCCTTCTGGGAAGAATCTTGCCCCGCTCGGTGGTATAGCGTCTGAGGGTATCCGAATCCTTGTAGTCGATATGGGCTTTCTGGGTGCAGAACTTGCACACCTTCTTCTTGAAGAAGCCCTTGCCTTTGCGCGGGCCGCCTCTGTCGTCCTGATCCCTGCGGCCGTCGCCTTGATCCATGTCAGAGCGGCTTGAGCGCCCTTCGTTCATATCCTTCATGTCAGCCATGAGTGTTCTCCTTGTGATGCGACAAATCTTTAAAAGGGAATGTCGTCGTCGAAATTATCCATCGACGCGGCAGTCTGGCCGCTAGCTCCCGGGCCTTGTCGCTGACCCGAGGCGCCATCGGCAACCCCAGTGGGCTGGGACTTGCTGGAATAGCCCCCGGACTGATTTCCGGAGGGGCTTCCCATCAAGCGCACATTGGTGGCATTTACGATTACCTTGCTGCGGGGCTGTCCGTCCTGTTCCCAGCGATCCTGTTTGAGCTCGCCTTCGACGGCCACCTGCTGTCCTTTGGTAAGGTAGCGGTTAACGCCTTCGGCACCCTTCCCCCAGAAGTCGACATCGAAAAAATTGGCTTCATCGACCCACTGGTCGTCCTGCTTTCGCGAACGATTGATGGCCAGTGAAAACCGGGCAATAGGTGTGCCCGACTTCGTGTATTTGAGTTCCGAATCTCTGGTAAGCCGTCCCACCAGGACGACGACGTTGATATCGCTCATATGGACCTCCCCTTTCTTCTCAAGCCTCTACTTTGACCACCAGATATTTGAGAATGCTAGTGTTGAGCTTGAAAGCTCTTTCCAGGGGGGTGACGCTCTGGGGTTCCAGGGAAAGTCTGTAGAGCACGAAATGCCCTCTTTCCCGTTTCAGCACTGGATAGGCGAGCACTCGGTCTCCCATATCCTCTTCCTTGATGTCGGCCGCGCCAAACTGCGTCAGATCCGCCATCACCGCTTCCTTGCCCTTGTGGAATGCATCTTCCTCAGAGGGCAAGACCACGACTAACTCGTATTGTCTCATTCTTTCCTCCTCGTGGACCTAGTCCCCCATACGGGGGACGATTGATTCAGGCAACGATCCGAAAGGAAGGGAGCCTGAATAAAGAGGGAGAATCCTTATAGCACAAAGAAGGCCTTCTGTTCAATACTTGCAATTACCGCCGCTATTTCACATAATTGGGCCCATTCTGCTTCGGAGGAAAAATGCCTGACATAATAGAGCCCCGGGTTCTCAAAGGATTCCGCGATTATCTGCCCGACGCCGAGAGCTCGAGAAAACATCTCATCAGCCGCCTGGAGGCGGTCTTCGGCTCCTTCGGTTTCGTACCCATAGATACACCCGCGCTGGAGTATGCCCAGATACTCCTGGGCAAGGGAGGGGGTGAAACAGACAAACAGGTCTACCGTTTCGCAGACAATGGCGGCCGTGAAGTCGCCCTGCGATTCGATCTAACCGTTCCTTTCGCCCGTTTCATGGCCGAGCACGTGGATGAGCTTTACCTGCCCTTCCGCCGTTACCATGTGGCCAAGGTGTGGCGAGGTGAGAATACCCAGCGTGGCCGGTACAGGGAATTCATGCAGTGCGATTTCGACATCGTGGGCACCGACAGCCCTTCGGCCGATGCGGATATAGTCTTGGTCATAGCCCAGGCTATACAAGCCCTGGATACCGGGGATGCCAAAATCCGTATAAATCATCGAGGGCTTTTCAATCGCTTTCTGGCCAGGTCGGGCTGTCTGGATAAATCGGTGGCCATTCTGCGCAGCGTGGATAAACTGGAAAAAATCGGAAGGGAGAAAACCAGGGAGCTTCTTCAAGCCGAAGCCGGCCCCCGCATTGCCGACGAAGTTTTGGATTTTATCCAGCCCGATAGCGGGTTTGAAAAGACCCTGGACAAGATGCTCTCCTTCTGCGCTAAAGACGACCCAGAAGCCTTATTGGCCTACACTAGACTTAAAGATGTATACAAAATAGTACTTTCTGCGGACAAGGCTGATTCACTCCATCTAGATCCCAGCATAACGAGGGGTCTCGACTATTATACCGGTGTAGTGTTTGAAACATTCCTCCAAGAAATGCCGTCTATAGGCTCGGTCTGTTCCGGAGGGCGGTATAACGAATTGGCTGGTCTTTATACGACCCGCTCCCTGCCCGGCGTGGGAGCTTCGGTGGGCTTGGATAGGCTTATGGCGGCCATGGAAACCCTGGGCAAGGCCCCGGGCAAAGGCAAGGAGCCAGAACTGCTGGTGACCAATCAAGGCGAGGTATCCGAATCCAAGCTCCATGGAATTGCCATGCAGCTGAGAGACCGGGGCATTTCGGTGGAAGTATATCCGGAGGCTAAAAAGCTTCTTACCCAATATTCCCTGGCGGAAAAGAAGGCCATACCCTACGCGCTGCTCATGGATGAGTCCTCTGAGCAAAGGGCTGTCTACCCTCTTCGCGACCTATCCAATCGCTCCACAAAAGAGTTCGGGACTCTCGGAGAACTAGCAGCTTTTATACAAGGGTCGCACAATTGAGCGCGGATTCCAGTCCGCCCCCCGGGCAGCCCAGTGCGACCTTCTCGGGTGGAAACTTCCAGCCCATAAAAACCTACGTCCTCAGGGCTGGAAGGATGACGGAAGCCCAGAAAAAGGCCATTGATGAATTAAGCGATGCGTATGTCCTGCCCTTCAGCGAGGGCTTCGTCCAGTTGGATTCACTCTTCCCCCAGCCCCGGCCGCTTATCATGGAAATTGGGTTCGGCATGGGGCAAGCCACGTGGCAAATAGCCCTTGGACGGCCTGGCTTCAACTACCTGGGTGTAGAGGTGCACAGTCCAGGGGTGGGTCGTCTTCTCATGGAGATCAGCGCCAAAAAGATTATGAATCTGAAAATTATTCAACACGACGCTCTGGAAGTGTTGGAAAAGATGATAGGACCCGGTAGCCTCGATGGGCTCCACATTTTTTATCCCGATCCCTGGCCCAAAAAGCGTCATCATAAACGCCGCATAATGCGCCAGGATGCTGTCGAACTCATGGCATCCAGGATGGCGCCCGGGGCTTACCTCTATTTTGTCACCGATATCGAGGAGTACGCGGTCTCCACGCTTGAAACCCTGAACGCATGTAGCATGCTGCGCACTGTGTATCAAGGTTTTTCACCCAGAATGGAATGGAGACCCGAGACAAAATTCGAATCCAGGGCTTTGCGGGAGGCCCGGCCGGCTTTCGAACTCTACTTCACCAAGGTCTAGTCCGGCAGCCGGCCGG
>CAZHSK010000105.1:0-5527 GCA_964535235.1 uncultured Treponema sp.
TGGCCTTGGTTTCCACTGCTTTTTCTATTTCTTTGACAATCATGTGAACGGCCGACTCTATGCTTTTTCCAATTTCTCCCGCCAGTGCCGATGAGGTAATGCCTTGGGAAGACTGGCCGCCCCCAGCGTAGCTTCCCGGAGCGGTTCCATCGATGGGATGCTGCTGTGCAGCAGAATAATCTACCCTGCCTGTGTTTTCGCCGTTCCCTTGACTTTTAGCGGGAGCCCTCCTGCCCACTAAAATACCGGCATCGGCTAGGGAGGCGATTACCTCCATGGCTTCGAGCCCATACCAACCGAATTGGGATCTCGCCTCATCGACACTGAGCCTGCGGCCTTGCTTCTTTATTTCATCCAGAATCGCCCGGCGTATTTCATCGAGGCTAGCCACTCTTTCTTGCTGCGGGTTTACGCTACCCTCGGGAATACTCTTTGCGAGGGTATAAGCCTTGATACCCTGAGGGAGGCCTCTGAGATCTTCCTCGGGCAGGGGTTCGACTTCCAAGGCGGTGCTATCTTTTAAAAACGAGAGCACTTCCCCTGAAATACAGAGCTTGCCTGGCTGAATGGCCGAGCGTAGGGCTTCCGCGCTGTCCACCGTAGGTCCGAAAATGTTTTTTTCATAGTAGGCCACATCGCCCACATGGATACCCATGCGGGGAGTGAGGAGTCGGCCTTCTGTGGAGAGCTTTGTGGCCAGAGCGGGGAGGGCTTCGGCCATGGCAAGGGCGGCATCGACGGCCTGCTTGCAGGTGGAAAAGACCGCAAGGCTGCTATCGCCTATCGATTTGACCAGTTCACCCCCGTGTTCGGCGAGAATGAGACCGATGACGAGCCGGGATTCCTCCAGGAGCCTGGATGTGGTGCCTGTGGTGCCCGAAAGCCCGAGCTCCGGTAGTTCTATAGAGAGTACAGCGGAAAGTCGCAAGCCCTTGTGTTCCATAATGCTTCCGTCAAGCATAGGTAGAGCGGCGATTCAGGTCAATCGGCGCGCTCGAAGCTTATTGTAAGGGTAGCTGGATAGGCGGCCAGGGCTTTAAGGTTTACCCATTGATCCAATTCCAGGGCGGGACGGTTTGGTATTGAGCATTCATAGCCTAGTTCGGGGATGAGTACCCAGGCATCCCTTTCCCTTGTTTCCAAAACGACAGCCCTTACAATAGATCCTGGATTTACCTGGAAATGCCGGCAAATCCAGTGGAGCCGGGAGTCCCGCTCGGCCTGCCGAGTACAGGAAGCCCCTTGGGCGGCCACAATACAGCGGCGAGATACCTCGTCGGAGGAAAGAAGAGTGTAGGCAGGCTCGCCAGGAATCTCCCCTGCGGTATATTGCCCGGCCAGCCAGGCCCTGATCTGATAGTGCGCCAGCAGATCCTGGTATCTGCGTAGAGGGCTGGTCATCTGGCTGTAGAAGGAAAGACCGAGCCCCCTGTGGGCAAGAGCATCGGTACCGGTTATGCTCGCCCGCATTCCTTTGCGCCGCAGGTACTGCTCCGAAAGGACAGCAGGCCCCTCGTTGCAGAGCTTGGCGGTAGCTGAAAGCTGGGGAGATTCCTGGCTGGAGTAGACAAAGGGAATACTTCTCTCCCTGGCCCAGCGGGCAGCCGCTTCGCCTGCCAAGAGCATCATTTCACGTACTATTTCTGAGGATCTGGCAGGGGCTATGGGGAAAAAGGCCGGGATGTTTTCGGTAATTCGTATACTCGTTTCCGGTAAATCAATGTCCACAGCCCCATTGGCACAGCGGCGAGCACGACGTTGTTGGGCTAACTCATCCCGGGCTACGAGGAGTGCATCGCCGGTCTTGAGAAGTTCATCCGCCTCGGCGTAGTTCATTCTTGTTACCCGCACGAGGCTGGGAACTATTGTAGTTTCTTCGATCGTCCCCTGCTCAGAAATTTTAATACCGAAGGAAAGAGCGGTAGATTCCTGTGAAAGTCCCAGCGCTGCTATCTCCACAGCCTCGGGGGGTAGCATGGGTATTGTGCGTTCCGGCAAATAGAGAGTGGCACCTCGGTTGAGGGCTTCTTCGTCTAAGTCGGAGTTGGGGCCGAAAAAAGCAGTTGGGTCTGCCACATGGACCCAGATAGTACCTTTATCAAAACCTATGGCGTCATCCGGATCTTTAGACCAGGCATTATCGATGGCCAGGGAGCGAAGGTGGCAGAGATTCTTTCTTGGCAGCCTGCCTTGGGCTAATTCGGTTGTGGGGAAGGCGAGGCGGGGAGGATGAAGCAGGGCCTTGGCTCTGGCAGGCCAGGGGTTGTAATAGGGTTCCCAAAGCCCTGAATCCACCAGGGCCTTGTGCACAGCCTCCTGTGTCTCTGCAATGCCCGCCTCGGCAGCCAGGGCGCAGCGCTCTTGCTTTCCCAGGGCGAAGCTTTCCAGTTCGGCAATGAATGAGGAATTTTCTTGACTCCTACTTACCGTACGCTCACTTTTATTTCGTATGGCCGATACCAGGGTT
Organism: uncultured Treponema sp.; assembly: GCA_964535235.1. Classification (GTDB taxonomy): domain Bacteria; phylum Spirochaetota; class Spirochaetia; order Treponematales; family Rectinemataceae; genus UBA2256. Next base: position 2,468 of record CAZHSK010000105.1, read on the forward strand.
TCGATAAAAGCCCTTCGCCTGGTTTCGGCATTGAGTCGCTCTTCTTCTTTTTTTCTGCTTCGCTCTATTTCGGCACAGCCTAAGGGAAAGGGCCCCTTGTCGCCCAGAGCAAATCGCCGGCCTTCCAGGGCCTCTAGGGCACAAGCTGCGGCTGTCTCAACACTATAGACACCGAATACCAATTCCGAGAATTCCTTCCATTCCAGAGGAGTCCCCGGCCCCTCCTGATCTCCGATGAGCATGGCGTGGGCCGTTTCGAAATCACCTTGGGGTTGATGTGCAGGGATCTTGTTCGCCGGACCGGGATGCAAGAGGAGGACATCCTTCTCCCTGAGTTTTTTCTGCTCTCCGCCTTCCACCTCTACCACAAGCTTGCCATCGCTGTAGGATACGAGCCGGGCCAGTGAACGTTTATACAAAAGGAGCGCAGATAAAGGGATCATAGGCTTAGGTTATAGCCGGAAGGAAGCGAGTGACGCAACTGCGCTTATTGCGAAAGTGCTGGAGTGCTGTTATAATTTCCAACGCATCGGGTCTTTATACACCCGCAGATCTGCTAAAACTAAGGAGCATTGAATATGGTAGCCCTTGCAGTTGGAATAGCCCTTGTTGTCGTTGCTGTCGTTCTTTGTCTTCCTTTCATCGGCTGGTGGGCCGATGTCCTGGCATTCTTAAGAGGTTCTATACCCGTTATCGCAGTCCTGGTAGGCGTAGTCGCCATTCTCATAGGTGTGGCCGATATCAAGGACAAACGCGAAGCCGAAAAGGAAGAGAAAGAAGAAGAGCTCGCCGAGAAGAAATCTGAAGAGGAAGCCTCTGGATCCTCCAAGGGTGATAGTGAGAAAAAAGACTAAGCAGCGCTAGTGCGGCTCCACGGCCTATCCTTTGTTGGCATTTCGCCGGAGGGGTTTTGTCCGTATATAAAGCGCTTGACACATTCCAGCTTATATGGGATTATGCCACGCGCATTTTCGTAGATTGCTGTTACAAGGTAAAGGTATACATTGATGAAGACTATTTTCGTTACCTCCGCCACCGCTGATCGCAAGTGGTACCTCATCGACGCCGAAGGCAAGCCCATGGGCCGCGTCGCAGTCAAGGTAGCCAGCATGCTGCGTGGCAAAAACAAGCCCACCTTCACGCCCAGCCAGGAAACCGGCGATTACGTCATTGTAGTCAACGCCGAAAAGGTAGCTCTTACCGGCAGGAAGCGGCAGAACAAGATGTATTACAGGCACTCCGGCTATGCTGGCGGGCTCAAGGATTTCACTTTCACCGAGCTTGCTCAGAACAACCCCGTAGCTCCCTTGGAGCTGGCTGTTCGCGGCATGCTGCCCAAGGGTCCCCTGGGCAGGAAACTCTACAAGAACGTGAAAATCTACGCAGGGTCCGAGCATCCACACAGCGCCCAGGCGCCCATCGCAATCGATCTGTAAGGGAAGGGGAGAGTAATGGTCAGGAATCTTGGAATCGGAACCGGAAGAAGAAAGTGTGCCATAGCTCGAGTCTTTCTCCGCGAGGGGACTGGCAAGATCATGGTTAATGATATTGAAGCAACCAAGTACTTCAAGGTTGCTGAATTGGCCGCCAAGGTGATGAAACCTCTTATCGTCACTTCCAGCGAGAATAAGTACGACGTGCTCATGACCGTAGTGGGCGGCGGCGTCAATGGCCAGGCCGGCGCCTGTGCTCACGGTCTTTCCAGGGCTCTTGCCCAGGTAGATCCTAGCAACCACGAAGCCTTGAGATCCGGCGGACTTTTAACCCGCGATCCCAGAATGGTCGAGAGAAAGAAGTACGGACAGCGTGGAGCCCGCAGAAGGTTCCAGTTCTCCAAGCGCTAAAGCTACAGAATACTTTGCGGTGCGGATTTTTTCCGTACGCTTCTATGCCTCCGGAGTTGCGATTCCAATCGCCTCCGGAGGCATTATTTTTTCTAAGCCCTTATAATGGGCTGGGAAAAGGCGGAGCATGAGTCAGGAGCGAGAAGGAGAACTTAAGGAAGCGCAGAATAAGGCGCTGGAGCTCTGCGCCAGAGCAGAGCAGTACAGCCAAGGCCTGAAAACCAAGCTCAGAGCCAGGGGTTTTGACACCGGGGTCATTGGCGAAGCTATAGAAGTGCTGGCACAAAAAGGTATCGTCGACGACCTGCGCTATGCTACGATCTGGGCAAGGGCTCGAGCCCAGAGGAAGGGCGAAGGCCCGGCTGTCATCGCAGCCGGTTTGCGTGCCAAGGGGCTGGAGGCCAAGATTGTAAAAGAGGCTCTGGCCGACATCGATTTCGGCGCAATCATTCCCCATGCAATAGAAAAAGAAGTAAGGCGGCTTTCCAAGCTCCTTGCATCGAGTAAACTCAAGGGAGGCGAGGAGTTTAGGGACGAGCTCTACAGAAGCCTGAAAGCTCAGGGGTTCGACGCCTTCCAGCTCAAGGATGCCTTGGAATCCTATTGGGAAAACGATAAATAAAAATGTATTACTTGACAGAAAGGGGCAAAGTCTTCAATAATATGTCATTATATTCCAATTATAGGGGGCCTTTTGCATGGATGACGATATCCTGACCATCGAAGAAGTGGCTCGGTATCTGCGTGTATCTGAAAGGACAGTCTACGACTGGGCGCAGAAGGGAGAAATACCTTCAGGCAAAATTGGCACCGTTTGGCGTTTTAAAAAGAGCGATATAGAGCGCTGGGTGAATGAACGGCTCTCGTCCAACCGCCCCGCCGGTCTCATTGGCTCCATTCAGATTCAGAACATTATCGCCCCCAACAGGGTAATCTTCCTCAATTATCCCAGAAAGAAGGATGCACTCGTTGCCCTGGCCGAAAACCTGGCCAGCGCTCCCCAAATAAAGAACAAGCAGGATCTGATTGCCGAAATTCTCAGAAGGGAAGACCTTATGAGCACCGCAATCGGCAGGGGAATAGCCATTCCCCACGTGCGTCTTTCCTCGGTAACCGATCTGGTGGTATCCGTAGGCGTATCCAAGTGCGATATCACCGATTTCCAGTCCTTGGACGATGTGCCTGTGCGGCTTCTGTTCATGATCGCCGCCGCCTA
>CAZHSK010000106.1:0-5447 GCA_964535235.1 uncultured Treponema sp.
TGGCAGTCGCTCTCGAATCTAGGCTGGATTTTGAGAAATCACAGATAGCCAAGATTCGCCGGGGTTCCCTTCTCCATGACATCGGTAAAATAGGAATTCCCGATTCCATTCTCAAGAAACCCGGACCCCTGTCCGAAGAAGAGTGGAAGCTCATGAGGGAACACCCTGCCAAGGCTTTAGAGGTGCTTAGCCGAATACCCCACCTCAAGGAAAGTCTGGACATCCCCCTTTACCATCATGAATGGTATAACGGAACTGGTTACCCCTTTGGCAGGAAGGCTGATGAAATCCCTCTTTCCGCCCGACTTTTCTCCATTATCGACGTCTATGATGCACTTACGAGCGACCGTCCTTACCGCAAGGCCTGGCCAAAGGACAAGGCCTTGGGCTATCTTAGGGATCAGAAGGGGATTCAGTTCGATCCGAAGCTGGTCGATGAGTTCCTCACTATGATCCAATGAAGCACGAAAATACCCGCCCCTATCGATTCATTCCCCCCCTGCGGTTCGACAGGCATACTCTGAAGATCTATTGCTACAGTCTGCTCACGGGACTCGCCAGCGGTGTAGTCGTAGTGACCTATCGGGGCATTATCGGATACTTCGAGGGACTGCGGCACGCCATGCTGCCCACTATCGCCCCCTCCTTGGTTAAGATACTAATCTGGCTAGCGATAGCCGGGGTGGCTGGTTGGCTGGTTAGCCTCCTGGTCCAACGATCGCCCATGATCAAGGGCTCAGGCATTCCACAGGTAAAGGCCTACCTCATGCGCCGGATCGACTTCGACTGGAAGGTGGAGCTGCCTTTCAAGTTCGCAGGAGGAGCCCTGGCTTTAGGCGCAGGCCTTTCCCTGGGCAGGGAAGGCCCCTCTATTCAGCTGGGTGCTCTGACAGGCAGCGCGATCGACCAGAAATTCTGCAAAGGAGAGATGCGCAGATTCCTAGTCACCGCTGGTGCTGCGGCGGGCATTTCCGCAGCCTTCAACGCACCCCTGGCTGGCGTGCTTTTTTGCATAGAGGAACTGCACCGAAACGTTTCGCCCATACTCCTCACCAGCGCCCTTTTAGCCTCTTTCGCAGCCAATGCCATAATGTGGGTAGCCACCGGCAATGCGGCCATCTTCCCGCTCGAGATAACGGCCACCCTTCCCTTGCGGCACTATTTTATAGGTGTTTTGGGCATCGGAATCGCCGCAGGGATTCTGGGAAGCCTTTTCAATCTAGGGTTAGTGGGATTCCAGCGCCTCTACGCTCGGCTGATCCCGGCTTCTGTCACAAGGATATTGCTTGCCTTCATCATCGCCGCCGGGATCAGCCTCGTGGCCGCCCCCATCACAGGCGGTGGCGGAGAGTTAGTGGAAGAGCTGGCCTTAGGCCGTTCTAGCCTCGCACTCATCGCCCTCTTATTGGCTGGCAAACTGGTCTTCACTCTCTTTTCCTACGCCTCAGGAGCTCCGGGTGGCATCTTTCTTCCCATGCTCAGCATCGGAGCCCTGGTGGGAGCCCTCATCCACGGATTTTTCCCTCATGCCGCGGCTGTGCAGGAGTACCTTTCCAATTTCATTCTTCTGGGCATGGCGGGGTTTTTTGTCGCAGTAGTGCGGGCGCCCATTACCGGCGCCGTCCTCATCACCGAAATGGCCGGCTCACTGGCTCACTTCCCTGCCTTTATCTTCGTAGCCATCGCGGCTACCGCCACGGCCGAGATCTTAGGTACACGACCCATCTACGATACCCTTCTTACGCAGCTGGCGCCCCAGAATCTCGAGTCCGACGACCATAGACCCCTTCATATACACATCCCCATCCACGAAGGCTGTCCTTTTGCCTCCTGCGGAGCCCTGATCCGCCAACTCCCCGAGGGTTCCCTCTTGGTATCGGTACAAAGGGGCGAGACTTATTTTTTCCCCACCGAAGCCTTGAGTCTTCAGCCGGGAGACCTTCTCAATGTCGTAGTAGAAAGAGGGAGGGCTTCCTCGCTAAAATCCAGGCTTCTGGCTTTAAGCCAGGGCAGGGAGGAATTGTGATCGTGAGGAATTCCCATGGCCTTCGCTGATTCGACTCCCCCTAGTGAGCTACGGCAGGGTCAAAGCGACGAAAGCGTATCCTCCACTAACAGACCGGCGACAATCGACCGGCCTACCCCTGCCTTCATACTGCTCTCGGTAGTCTACGGAGCCCTGCTCATTGTCTCCAACATCACGGTGACCAAACTAGTCAGCGTGGGGCCCTTCCTCCTCACCGCAGCCTTTTTTACCTACCCTGCGGTCTATGTCATTTCCGACATCATGACCGAAGTGTACGGTTACAGGCTCTCGATGAAGGCTATCTGGGCCAACTTCATCGCCCAGGCCCTGGTGAGCCTGGTGCTAGCTTTCGCGACAGCCCTGCCCGGTATCGACCCCAAGATCCAGGCGGCCATGTCCACCCTCTTTTCCACCACCTGGCGGGTTGTCCTGGGCTCCCTCGGGGCTTACTGGATCGGCGATTGGCTCAACTCCCTGCTTCTTTCCAAGATGAAGGTAGTCCAGAAAGGCAAGGGATTTTTCTTGCGCGCCATGGCCTCCTCCATTCCCGCCCACTTCCTCGACACGGCTATCTTCACCACCATCGCCTTCGCCGGTGTCTGGCCCCTGGCGGACATCAGGCACAATGTGCTCTCCGAGGGCCTTCTGGCATCGGTCTACGAACTGGCGGTTTTCCCCCTCACCTACGCCCTCGCCCGCTGGTGGAAAAAAAGAGAAAACCTGGATGTGTACGATAAGGGAATAAGTTACAGGCCCTTTTAGTTTCTGTCTTTAGCAAGTCGATACCTATGCCCATATGCGCAGGCTTCGGGGCATCAGATTACGTTCATCCATCAGCGCTCCGCTCTATACCAAAAGACCAATTATCTATACTATGGAGACATCCTTACCGCAACCAGCAATCAGGAGCCCTAATTTTGGCCCGCAAAGATTCCTCGAACCCGGCGATTCGGAATATCGCCATAATCGCCCATGTCGACCATGGAAAAACCACTCTCGTCGACGCCATGTTCAGACAGTCAGGCGTGTTCCGCGAGGGGCAGGAAGCCCCCGAGCGTCTCATGGACTCCATGGATCTCGAGCGAGAGCGTGGCATCACCATCGCCGCCAAGAACTGCTCTGTCGTCTGGCAGGGCGTCAAGATCAACATCCTCGACACCCCAGGCCACGCCGACTTCGGCGGCGAGGTCGAGCGTGCCATATCCATGGTGGACGGTGCCATCCTTCTCGTCGATGCTTCTGAAGGCCCCCTGCCCCAGACGCGCTTTGTCCTGAGCAAGGCCCTCATAGGTGGCCTCTCCATCATTGTTGTCATCAACAAGGTCGACAGGCCCGACGCCCGCCCAGCGGAAGTGTTGAGCGAGATCTACGACCTCTTCATCGACCTCGGCGCCAACGACGAACAGCTCGAGTTCCCCCTTCTCTACGCCATAGGCAAGCAGGGCATGGCGAAAAAATCGATCGAGGGCGAGGGCGATACCTTGACCCCCCTCTTCGACGCCATCATCGCCAGCATCGATCCGCCCGCCTATTCCCAGGGCGAACCTTTCCAGATGCTTGTCTCCGATCTCTCCTATTCCGATTACTTCGGACGCCAGGCTATCGGCAAGGTGGTGAACGGTCGCGCCCATTCCAAGGACGGCCTTGTCTGCATAGGGGAAGGCGATGTCCGCGAGATTCTCAACATTTCCAAGCTCCACACCTATTCGGGCGTCAAGCTCGTCGAGGCCCAGAGCGCCGAACCCGGCGACATCATCGTCCTCTCGGGTATAGAGAACGTGCACATAGGCGACACGATCTGCACGCGGGATGCGCCTAAAGCCCTGCCCCGCATCACCATCGACGAGCCCACCGTGTCGATGCGCTTCTACGTGAACACATCCCCCCTGTCCGGGATGGACGGCAAGAACGTCCAGTCGGGCAAGCTCTTCGAGCGCTTGCGCAAGGAAACCCTCAAAAACGTCTCCATCCAGATCGAGGAGATCGCGGGCGGGGGCGGCTACAACGTGCGGGGCAGGGGCGAGTTCCAGCTTGTCATTTTGATTGAGATGCTCAGGCGCGAGGACTTCGAAATCTGCGTCAGCCGGCCCGAAGTGATCCTCAAGCACAAGGACGGGGCCAAGCTCGAACCCATCGAAAACCTCTTTGTCGACTGCAACGAGAACTTCGCGAGTGTCGTCACGGACAAGCTCCTGGCGCGCAAGAGCCGGATGCTCTCTTATTCCTGCCATGACGGCGGCCGCGTCCATCTCGAATTCTCGGTGCCCACACGCGCGCTGATCGGCTACCGCGACACCTTCCTCACCGACACGAAGGGCACGGGCATCATGAACACCTACTTCCTGGGCTACGAACCCTACCGCGGCGACTTCAACGAGCGCTTCACCGGCTTCCTCGTCTCCGACAGGAGCGGGAAAGGCGTCACCTACGGGCTCTATCATCTCGAGCCGCGTGGGCAGCTCTTTGTCGTCCCTGGGGATCCCGTCTACGAAGGCATGATCGTCGGCGTACACAACCTCGATTCCGACCTCCTGGTGAACCCTTCCAAGGAAAAGAAGCTCTCGAACATGCGGTCAGTCCTCAAGGACGAAGCTCTCACCCTCACGCCCATCCAGCCCATGACCCTTGAGCGTGCCATCCAGTATCTCCAGGACGAGGAGATGGTCGAGGTGACGCCCCACGCCGTCCGCCTGCGCAAGACTATCCTCGGTTCCACCGAGCGCAAGACGACGAAGCGAGACACCGCCCGCTAGCCGAAAGGCCGGGCGCGCAGAGATTTTGGCGCCCACATTGATAGAACGCCGCATTTCTGGAACGCCGCATTTCTGGCACACCGCATTTCAGGCGCGCCCGCGGCAGTCGAGATTACTTGTTGATATCCTGGTTGAGGCAGTCGGGCGGGCGGCGTCCGGCCAGCATCGCGATAAGGTTGTTCGCCGCCTTGACGGCCGTGTCGCGCACTAAAAAATTACTGTAGACAGGACACTAACTAGACTTGCCCGGTCTTAAAAGCCTCAGGAAGAGAACCAGCGCGGCTCCCTGAACCACTACCGAGAAAAGAGCCATCGGGAGTACCCCAAACTTATCGTAGAGCAGGCCGATAATCGCGCTGCCCACGAACCAGAATAGCCCGAAAACCGTGTTGAACAGCCCGAAGGCCCTCGCCCTCCTATCCTCAGACACCCTGTCTCCGATGGCAGCCTTGAGAATCGACTCCTGGGTGCCCACGCTGATGCCCCAAAGCGACATGCCAATGAGAATAGCCCAGAAGGGACCAAGGAAAACCAGAGGCGCTGTAAAAAGTTCCACGAAGAATAGGACAGCCAGAACCTTGAGCCCCAGCCTGTCGTAGAGCCTTCCCATCACGATGGCGGCGGCTGCGGCCACACCCAAGGCGCCAGCGAATAAAAGTCGTAGCGCC
>CAZHSK010000107.1:0-5369 GCA_964535235.1 uncultured Treponema sp.
GGTTCTGATCGACATCGACGACTTCAAGAAGGTCAACGATACCTACGGCCATCAGGAAGGCGACAGGATCCTGGCCGCAATGGGAAGAACTCTCATGTGTGTGGCACGAGATTCTGATATTTGCTGTCGCTATGGTGGAGAGGAGTTTCTGATTGTCCTTCCCGGAGCATCGCTTACTGATTCTTTCGAGATTAGCGAAAGAATAAGAAGACTTATTGAATCCACCCAATTTCAGCACGGTTCGCAGGCTTTAAACCTCACAATTTCCGGTGGAACATCCTCCTGGCCCGATTTCGACGCTTCATCATCCGAAGCACTGGTGAGAAAGGCGGACGAAGCTCTCTATCGCGCAAAAGAAGAGGGCAGAAATCGAATAATTGCTGTATAATGGATCTATGGGGTTTGTCTCTCGGGGCTTCCCCAAGCAATGCCAAGGAGAGGCGCCATGATCGATACGAATGCACTCCAGAAATATTCACTTTTCGGCGGGGTGCTTCAGGACCAGATCGAGCGGATAAAACCGCTTTTCGGCTATGCCCGGTATGATGCGGGGGACATGCCCATGAGGGAGGGCGACCCTAACGATAAAATATTCTTCATCGTGGGCGGAAGAGTGATGGTTTCCAAACAGGGTATATCCATAGCCGAACTGGGGGAGGGTGAAACCTTCGGCGAGATGGAACTTATAGATATAATGCCCAGCATCGCCACAATTACGGCGATGGAGCCCCTGGAAGTAGTAACCATCTCCAACCGCGCTCTTTACGAAATTTCCAAAGTGGACTGCAAAACCTTCGCCATGCTGGTCATGAACCTGGCTCGGGACCTTTCAAGGCGCCTGCGGAGGATGGATGAGCTGGCCTGTCGTTGACCAGATGGGCGGTCAGGGTTGTTTTACCTGTGCCGCCTTTTCCGCTCGCGACAGCTGTTTCCACGCCTCGATGAGCTCTTACTTTACGTTGTCCGTACTAGGATCGCCTGCATGAGCGTTTTGTGCATTAAGTATAGACTCTGTCCTCTCAAGCTCGGCCTTGAGAAAAGCCGCGCGCTGCTCTAGCGTCGACTTGAGCCCTCCCTCGCGTATTTCCAGATCATCGGCGCCGTAACCGGCGGGAAACCAGCCCATGCGTGGGCCAAAACCGACGCTCGAGCCTCGACTGAAGCCGCCACCCGCACCGTGGCCCATGCCGCGTCTTATGCCCAAACCACCTAATACTCCGGGGCCATATCCCCTTTGCATACCCCGGCCATAAGCCTGGTTGCCGCAGCAGGTGCCAAAGCCTCTTCCTGTAATGGGTCCCGCTCCCAAAGGTCCTGTTCCATTGAAATTCGGCATATTTTGCCTCCTTGTTATAAATAGTAAGGTAGCGCCAACGGCGCTGCAGGAAGATTAATGGCAAATGCTAATAATCTTCTTGGGTTTATAATAGGCAAATGCTCATTATTTGTCAAGTGTCAATACTGAAATATAAGGATAACCTTAATGTATCTAAACACTTACGGATGGCGAATAACAGTTATGTGGTTGACGGGCTATAATCGGGAAGGAGCAAAAAAGATTTGCCGGGGACCGGTCTCGAACCGGCACGCCGCTTGCGCAGCAAGGGATTTTAAGTCCCTGGTGTCTACCAATTCCACCACCCCGGCTTGGGTTTACGATTTTTGCTACTGGCATAGTAGCCGTGGGCTCTTGGCCTGGTCAAGCACAGGGGAAAACTAAAAGCGAATCAATCGAGCCAATTCCACGCCTGTTCCGAATTCATAAAAAAGCCTCAAAGGCCAAAGAAATTCTCCAGAAATACCGCCACCCCGTCCTCGTCCACCGAGGGTGCTACAGCCTTGACCTTGGCCTTCAGCTCCTTCGAAGCATTGCCCATGGCAACGCCCATGCCCGATTCCAGGAGCATTTCCTCGTCATTTTCAGCATCGCCAAAGGCAATCACCTCCGAGAGGCTTCCCCCCAGGTGCTCTATGCATACCTTCAATCCAGTGGCCTTGCTCACCCCCGCTACCACAATCTCCAGCATGAAGGGAGCCGAGTACACGATCTGCACGCTGGAGCCAAAGTTCTTAAGCAGTTCCATGCGGATCAGCTCGAGTTTTTCATGGTCATCCATAAACATAAATTTTGTAAATTTCAGGCTTTTGGGGGAATCGAAGTCCAGCTTTACCCCTTCCTTGCCGGCTCGCTTGACGTAGTACTCTGTATAGTCGTTGCGCCTTTCGTAGCACCAGGAGTCGCCCATGTAGGCGTGGTAGTGGGAATCGAAACCGCGGGCGAGATTCACTAATCTTCGGGACAGTTCCTCGTCGAGATGAAAATGGGCGATGCTCTCGCCCGAGCCCTTGTAGATATCGGCACCATTGGAGCAGACAAAGCCATCCACCCCCCCCAGGGCTGTGACCTGAAGGCGTGCGGAAGCTAGGACTCTCCCAGTGGATATTATGATCCTCTTTCCAAGCTTTCTGCAGCTTTTGAGGCACTCCCTTACCCGGGGCGAAAGGACGTAAGCTTCATTGAGTATGGTTCCATCCAGGTCCAGGGCGATATAGCCGAATTCTTCCCGCTTCATGGCGCTCCCTTTTACTTATTTCGCGGCATCATACCGCAAATAACCTATAAATGTCAGCGCCGTGTCTCGCCTTTACATGGATGAGCCGTCCGTACACAATGATACACCTATGATCGATGGCTATACGCTCTCCAATATCAATATCATCCTTCCCGATAGGACCCTGGGAAATGCCAGCCTGTTGGTGAAAGGCGGCACGATCACGAGCTTGGTCGTGGAGAACGATGCATCCGAAAAGGGAAAGGATCAGGAACTAGACGGAAGCCTGGCGGAGTTTAATGGCGAAGGCTGCTATCTAGCCCTTCCGCTCACGGAACTCCATATCCATGGCGCCTTCGGGCTGGGTTTTGAAACCTCGATGGATGGATCGGCATTGAAGTCTGTCGCAGCCAGGTTGGAGGAAAAGGGTGTAGGACGTTTTCTTCCCACCATCCTCTGGGACAGGGCGGCGGTAAAGAATCTTGTCGCTGCCATAGAGGATTCCGGTCTTTACCCGGTGACCATTCCGGGGATCTATCTGGAAGGTCCCTTTGTAAATCCTGCCAAACGGGGAGGAATAGGGCTTGGGCAAATCCATGCACCCGATACCCGGTTGTGCGAGGAAATTCTGGATATCTGCGCCGGAATGCTCAGGATCATGACCCTAGCCCCCGAGCAGCCCGGCGTTGAAACTTTATACCCGCTTTTAAGAAAGGCCGGGGTTATGATAGCCCTCGGTCATTCCGATGCTAATGTATCGACAATCTTGCCGGCGCGGCCGTATTCGATCACCCATCTTTTCAACGCCATGAGCCCCTTGGATCATAAGGCTGGCGGGCTAGTGAACATAGCCTTGGATGGACATGCCGACTGGGTGGAAGTCAATGCCGACGGGCTTCATGTCAATGGAAGCGCCCTGCGCACGGCCTTCCGCTGCGTGGCACCTACATCGCTCATACTCACCAGCGATGCGGTGGCTCCCGCGGGCTTGGATTTCGGAGAGTACAGCTATTTCGGCCAGGCGGTTCGCTCGGAAAAAGCTGGGGTGAGGTATTCTGTGAACGGCACCCTTATAGGCTCCAGTAGTCTGGGCATCGATATAGTGCTGGCTTTCCAAAAGGCGACCGGCTGCGGCATTCCTCAGGCCTTTACCCTGATGAGCGCCAATCCGGAAGCGCTGCTTGAGAAAACGACTCCGTACTCTGCAAGCCGGCTTGAACCAGGGGCTAGGGCTGATTTATTTATATGGAATGGGGATTTTACCGCCTGCAAGAGAATAGGATCTTCAGTCGCGGATCTGGATGCGGCGGTAAGTGAAGGGCTTATTTCTAGAAAGGTGAAGCATTGATGATACATAGAAAGGCTTCGGCCTATATTCATGGCGAGAACCTCGAAAACAACCTGCGACAGCTCAGGAAAATCGCGGGGAAATCCAAGATATGCGCGGTGATCAAGGCCGATGCCTACGGGCACGGGGCGGTAATCACTTCACGGATCCTGGCGGCGGCGGGTGTGGATTTTTTGGCGGTGGCCTACCTGGAAGAGGCGTTGGAGCTGCGTGAGGCTGGCATTGAAACGCCCCTCCTGGTGCTGGGTACGACCGATCCCGGAAATGCCGACATAATCGTTTCGCTTGGAATCAGTCAGACCGTATTCACCGAAGACTTGGGCCGAGCCTTGTCGGAATCGGCCTGCCTTCTGGGGAAAAAGGCCAATGTTCATATCAAGATCGATACGGGAATGCACCGCCAGGGTATCAGTCCAGATCAGGCGGGGTCCTTTGCCCGATTTTTAGCCGATCTGGACGGTCTGGAAATCGAAGGTACCTATTCTCACTTTACCGAGGCGGACAACCCAGAAACAGGCTTTTCGTCTATCCAGCTAGCCAGATTCCATGGAGCTCTGGATGCAATAAGGGCTGAAGGGCTTAATCCGGGCATAAGGCACATGGCCAACAGCGCCGCCCTACTAAGGATTCCCGAATCCCGATTGGACATGGTGAGGCCGGGGGTTCTTCTCTACGGGCTCTCCCCCGAGGCAGATCATAGGATTCCCCAAGGCTTGAAGCCAGTGATGGAATTCTGCGCATCCATCGTGAGCATACGGGACATAGGTATAGGCGAGGGGGTGAGTTACTCCAGGGTTTTCATAGCCTCCAGGCCTACGCGCATCGCCCTGCTCCAGATTGGGTATGCCGATGGGTACTCCCGCCATCTCTCCAACAAGGCGGCGGTTTTAGTGCGCGGTAAGCGCGCGCAGGTGGCCGGGCGGGTCTGCATGGATCAGATCATGGTGGATGTCACCGACATACCTGAGGCCACGGTGGGAGACGAGGCCACCCTTTTTGGCCTGTCTGAATTGCCCGCGGGAGAGTTGGCCGAATTGATGGGTACCATAGATTACGAGGTGAGCTGCGGCATCTCCAAACGAGTGCCCAGGATACTGAAGGAGCATGGTTGATGACAGTTCAATTCAGAAAGTACCATGCCCTGGGAAATGATTATATCGTCATCGATCCAAGGGATATTGGCTTCACACCGCTTCCCGAAGCTATCAGGGCGATTTGCGACCGGAATACAGGCGCAGGCTCCGACGGCATACTCCTCGGCCCGCTGGCCAGTAAAGATGATCGTCGAGGCTTGACTGTGGATTCTTTCGGTGCCGCGAATTCATTCGGTGCCGCGGAGAGTCCATGGCTGCGTATTTTTAACCCCGATGGATCGGAGGCGGAGAAGAGCGGCAACGGTCTGCGGATTTTTTGCCTCTACCTGGCCGAACGCGGGTATGTGGGCAGGAATGAGTTTTTTATCAACACCT
>CAZHSK010000108.1:0-5360 GCA_964535235.1 uncultured Treponema sp.
GAAAGTGATAGTAGAGAGACGCATGGCTTAAGGACAACTCGTTTCCGATTTCCCTCAAGGTTACCGAAGCGAAGCCCTTGAGAGAAAAAAGGCGTTCCGCCACGTCCAGAAGCCTTTCTTTGGGATTCTGTCCCGCAGCATCGAGTTCTTTCGGTTGTTCAGACACACTATCCGCCACTTTTACCATCTCCTCACTTACCAACATGTTGGTAATATAAAGTATAACGAAAATACTATATACTCTGAATGAGAGACAAGGGGCTGGAGTGAAAAACACTCTTTATATTAAGATGAAAGAATAGAACTATCTCTTTAGGATACACATCACATCGCAGGAGCCCTGAATGGACAAGTCTAAAGTATATTTTACAGATTTTCGCACCGAAGCCTTTGGCGACGGGCTCCCCGCCAAGCTCAAAAAGCTGACTAAGAAAGCGGGAATTGGGCATATCGATTTCGATGGCAAGTTTGTCGCCATAAAAATGCACTTCGGCGAACTGGGCAATATAAGCTATCTGCGTCCCAACTATGCAAAGGCGGTCGTCGATGTGGTCAAGGAACTAGGTGGCAAGCCTTTCCTGACCGATTGCAACACCATGTATCCGGGCAAACGCAAGAATGCCCTGGAACACCTGGAATGCGCCTGGGAGAACGGCTTCTCCCCCTTGAGCGTCGGCTGCCCCATCATTATCGGCGATGGGCTTAAGGGTACCGACGACATCGGGGTACCGGTAGCTGGCGGTGAATACGTCAAGGAAGCGCGGATCGGCCGGGCCATAATGGACGCGGACATTTTCATCAGCCTCACCCACTTCAAGGGCCACGAGATGACGGGCTTTAGGGGCGCTATAAAGAACATAGGCATGGGCTGCGGTTCCAGGGCCGGCAAGACCGAACAGCACTCCGGAGGCCAGGCGCGGATAAAAAGCACCAAGTGCCGAGGCTGTCTGCGATGCCTGCGCGAATGCGCTAACAATGCCTTGGAGTTCGATCCCCTTACCAAGAAAATGCAGGTGAACTTGAAAAACTGCGTGGGCTGCGGCCGCTGCCTGGGATCCTGTAATTACGATGCCATAGTATTCAACGAGGATGCCGCCATCGAAGTGCTCAATCGCCGCATGGCCGAGTACACCAAGGCAGTGGTGGATGGCCGTCCATCCTTCCATATTTCCTTAGTCGTGGACGTATCCCCCTACTGCGATTGCCACGGAGAGAACGACACTCCCATACTGCCCGATCTGGGCATGTTCGCATCTTTCGATCCTCTGGCCCTAGACCAAGCCTGCGCCGATGCCTGCCTTAAAGCCACACCACTTCCCGGTTCTGTGCTGGGCGATAATTTGAAGAACAAGGATTTCGCCGATCATCACGACCACTTTATCAACACGACGCCCAACTCCGAATGGCGCAGCTGTCTGGAACACGCCGAAAAGATAGGCCTGGGCAGCAGACAGTACGAACTGGTGGAGCTGAAAAAACTGTAAATTGCGCCTAGTGTGCCCTGGGCGGTATGGATTATACCTAGCGTGCCCCGGGCGGGCGGATCAGATCCCCCTTCAGGTAGAATCGCCTGCCCTTACGCGACTCGACAGTGCTCATAGGTGTTTTGAATTGGGTAAAGGGCACCTCAGTCTGTTCCTGGGACCCCCTCCCCGTCAATGTAAAGGATATAGAAAAGGTTGTTTTTAATTACCTAATTGAGGCTATTACAAAAGTCAGACGGGTTTTGCAAAAGCTACCTTAAAGATGCGTACGTTTCGCAAATAGGAGTCATCATTTTCGGCAGAGACCTTGACGGGCTGTAACGCTATCGTTACATTATTGCTGTGAAGGTACGAGAAATAATTCGTCGGATCCAAAACAATGGCTGGCTTCTTTGCAGAACAAAGGGGAGTCATAGGCAATTCAAGCACCCGAAAAAATCAGGTCTTGTGACTATTTCGGGAAAGCTTTCCGACGAAATCGACAGGGGTACCCTAAACAGCATCCTAAAACAAGTCGGACTAAAGGAGTGAGGATGGATTATTTAATTATAATCGAAGAAACATCAACAGGGTATTCCGCCTACGCACCGGATCTTCCTGGCTGCGTTGCGACAGGCGCATCAATAATCGATGTTCAACGCGCAATGCGTGAAACGATTGAGTTTCATATAGAAGGACTCAAGCTTGAAGGTATGCCGGTGCCTCCTCCTAAGGTTAAAGCTGCGTTTTTTTCTATTGGCAAAGCGGGCAATGTCTATGGAGAAAAACCTGTAGAAGCGGTATATGACATAAAAGCGTTTTCTAAAAAAGTGGGTATCACTCCCTCGACCGCCAGGGTTTATGCCCATAGGTATAAAATCGGGAAAAAATATGGGCGAGGCTGGGTGTTTTCAGACACCGATTTCGAAGTGCTCGCAAAACGGTATGCTAAAGCCTCATTAAAAAAAGATTGATGGTATTTTATACTAGCCAGCCCTTCAAGTTTTCCTTTACAAAGGCGTCGTCGGTGAGGAAGGGATAAGAGCGGCAGACGCGATCGATTTCCTCGGCCTGGCCGGGGGAGAGGACTTCCTTGGGGTTTAGACACCAAATGCCTTCCAAAAGACCCTGGCGGCGCAGGACTTCATGGATACCCGGTATGACACCGGCAAAGCGGTTAGCTCCGTCGAAGACCGCGGCGTTGGCGTCCGTGAGCTCCTCTGCGTAGGTTAAGAGAGACTGGGGAATGTCCTTGTTGGAGCGGGAATAGCCGCGCAAGGCGGTGTGGAGTTCCACGGCTTTTTTGGTCCAGAGGCACCACTGTCCTAAAAGTCCGCCGACAATGCGAACCCGTTTTTCGGCGCCGCTGGGGCTCACGACGCGATATTCCGTGAGCAGGTCAAGGACGATATGGTCGTCGTTGCCGGTGTAGAGGGCTATCGTATTTTCTTTGCCGGCGTCGCAGACGGCCCGCACAACATCGAGAGTTCGGTAACGGTTGAAGGGGGCCATCTTGATGGCCAGTACGTTGTCAATCTGGGCGAAAGCCTTCCAGAATTCGTAGGGCAGTACCCGTCCGCCCACGTCGGGCTGGAGGTAAAAGCCCACGAGGGGTATGACCTCTGCTACGGCGCGACAGTGATCGATCATGGCTTCGATGGAATTTTCCTTGAGCGAAGGATCTCCCTTGAAGGCGGCCATGCTCATGAGACCGGCATGATAACCCTGACTAACGAGGAACTTAGCCTCGGCTACGGCCTGCGTTGTGCGGCCGCAGATACCGCCTATTTTAATCATAGGCTGTGAACGCTCGGTTGCGTGCTCGTCAATCATTTTCGAGACAGTGGAGAGGACTTTTTCGAAAAGATTGATTTCAGGATCGCGAATTTCAAATTGGGTGGAGTGGACACCCACGGCTATGCCGCCGGCGCCCGCATCGATATAGTATCTCACTAATGCCCGCTGCCGCCGTTCGTCGAATTTACGTTCGGCGTTG
This sequence comes from uncultured Treponema sp., assembly GCA_964535235.1. Lineage (GTDB taxonomy): Bacteria > Spirochaetota > Spirochaetia > Treponematales > Rectinemataceae > UBA2256. Next base: position 3,460 of record CAZHSK010000108.1, read on the forward strand.
AGCGCCAAAGGCATAGCGGGGATTACTGTTCCTTCTTTTATGCGCTTGCGTACGAATTCGGGCAGCTGGGCTATGGTCATATGGTCCTTCCTTGTTTCTGCGTGCTCTCGGTCAATACTTGCCATCGGTAACTTCAAAATGAGTGGGCTTGCCCAGGGATGAGCCGCCTGCGGCTATCCATGCCGCGGTCATGTCGATCATCTCCAAGAGGCTCACCGAGGGGTAGCCGAAGTGCTTGAACGACTCGGCCGCGTTGTTGAGATAGGTTCTCGCCTCAGGTCTTTCTTCGCCTTTGAAAGTGGCGGGTTTACCGAAGCGAATGGCGAACTCTTCCGCTGTCCAGCGAACCGATGCGGTCTCGGGACCGCTTACGTTGAGAATGGCGGGAGGCGAGTCGCATATGGCCAGTGACAGGATTGTACGCTCCAGCACATCGCCCTGCCAAATGCAATTGTAGCTAGGCGAGGAGAGGTCGACGGGAAGGCCTGCGTAGACCTTGTCGGCGATATCGCGTAGAACCCCGTAGCGGAGGTCGATGGCGTAGTTGAGCCTGAACTGGCAAACCTTGGTGCCGAAGGCTCTGGAATAGTACTCGAAAACCCTCTCCCGGCCTAAGGTAGACTGAGCGTACTCGCCCGTAGCTTCCGGCGGATCGCGTTCCACCGAGCCGCCTGAGACTGCGTTTTTAAAATCGTAGACGCAGCCCGTTGAATACGCGACTATTCTGCTCTTGGAATAGCGTCGCGCAACGTATGCCGGGACTAAAGTATTGGTAGCCCAGGTGAGATCCTGGGCTCCTTGGGTACCGAACTTGCGTCCCGCCAGAAAGAGTACGTTGGCCGCTTCTGGCAGTTTTTCGACCGCATCCTGGTCCAGAAGGTCGCAGGGGATTGCATAGGCGCCCTCTTTTTCCATACGCTCCCTGGCGGAGGAATCCGAAAAGCGGGACACTGCGTAGACCTTCCGGTTTTTACCGGAAGCCTTGACAGCCCGGGAGGCCATCATGGCGAGAGTTACGCCTATCTTGCCCGCGGCTCCCACAATGGCGATGTCGCCTTTCAGGCCTGCCACATAGTCCACAAGCCGCGGCGAGGGCCGGGACATGTATTCTTCCAGCTCCGCTTCGTTCTTTATCGATACCTGCATGACTCTACTCTCCCTCTGGCGACAACAGCCTGTACGTTGAAATTTTCATCGAGGCAGACGATGTCCGCGTCCTTGCCCACCGCAAGCGAACCCTTGCGCCCATAGACGCCCATCACCTTGGCAGGCGAGGAACTGGCCATCTGCAGGGCTTTTTCCACCGGAACCCCGGCCAGCTTGACCATAGTGCGCACCAAGCGCTCGGCGGTAGCCACGCTGCCTGCGAAGGCGCTGGCATCGGCGGTCCAGGCTACGCCCTCGCGGACCTGGACTTTCTGCCCTTCCTCCTTGCTTCCCAAAAGGTACTCGCCCTCGGGAAGTCCCGCGGCGCGCATCGCGTCGGTGACAAGGCAGATGGTTTCGGGTTTCTTGATCTTGCAGATGAGGCGCAAAAGGCTCTCAGGCAGGTGGCAGCCGTCGGCGATGACTTCCACCGCCATATCGTCGATGAGATAGGCGCTCTCCACCACGCCCGCGTGCCTCCAGCCCTTGATGCGATGCACGATGGACATGCCTGAGTAAAGGTGAGTGATAAGGGCGAAGCCGTTTTTCCAGCCCTCCAGCACTTGATCGTAGTCCGCGTCGCTGTGGCCTATGGCAGGCAAAATGCCGTGAGCCTTGAGTTCCCTGGCCATTTCCAGGGCTCCTGGAAGCTCGGGCGCCAAGGTCCAGCGGGCTATGTCCTTGGAATATTTAAAAAAGGGCCTGTATTCGGCGGGATCGGGATTGCGTATGTGCTTGGGATCCTGGGCGCCCCG
>CAZHSK010000109.1:0-5344 GCA_964535235.1 uncultured Treponema sp.
TTACAGTTTATTCTTACTCGCCTGTACTTTCTAATGTTTTATCACTCCTCCTTTACGCTATGGAGGCCGCCACAGGCAGCTTGTCCGACGCGCCATAAAATTCAACGTAGTGGGCTTGGTTTTTTATCGCCTTACCCATTTCAACATGTATATACAGATATAACACGGAAGAGACAAGTCGTCAATACTTTTTATGTGAATTTTCAGAATAGCCTTAGCGCCTGGGCAACTCTAGCGACTGAAAGCAAAGCGGAGCTTGAAGCGGTCGCCCCTGAACACAACCTTCGTGTACTCGAAAGGAGCCCCGGTCTGGGAAAAAAGCGTATAATTCAGCAGAAGAAGCGCCGAGCCTTTGGGCACCTTCAGGTGCCTGGCTTCCTCCACCGAAGCTTGACAGCTTTCAAGGGTTTCTACCCCATGGGTGGCTACAATCGAATAGCGCTTCTCCAGAATATTGCAGAGCGGTTCCCGGTCTAGATCCTGCTTGAAAAAATCCTCGCAGAGCTCTTCGGGAATGTAGGATCGCTCCAGCGCCAGGGGCTCGCCATTGGCATAGCGTAGACGCTCCAGGCGGTATACAGGGCTGCCCACAGGCAGGCTCAAGCCCTCGGCAATACCCTGATCAGCCCGCTCCACCCGCTTGTCCAGCATGGTTGTGCCCGTTTCGTAGCCCTGGGCTTCCAGCTGCTCGCGGATGCCCTTCTGCGAAAGAGGCCCCGTCATTATCTTGGGTTCAGCAATAAACGTGCCCTTGCCCGGAACCCGGTACAAAAGCCCCTCGTTTACAAGCCTTGTTATGACACCCCGCACCGTCATCCTGCTCAGCTCATAAAGCCTGGAAAGTTCGTTTTCTGAAGGTATGGCCTGATGATGCACAAGCCTTCCTTCCCTGATATCGGCCCTAAGAATTTCCTCCAGCTGAGCATAGAGCGGTTTGGGTCCAGAGCGGTTAAGAGTATGAATTTCGTTGGAAGCCTGAGCCTCCTGCTGGGCCATAGCCATGGCTCTATCCTCCTGGAGCTTGGCAAAGGGACGGTTGTCCGGGGAAAAAACAACACTCCGATAGCCGGGGGTTCCTTGCATAGTATTCCAATTCTTTATATTATGTATATACATGTTTGTATGGGGTTGAAAAGGGGTCAGGGACGAAAATCGTCCAAAGGAGAGATACTATGGCCACTCGAAAATGGAAGGTAGCCGTCGGCTGCGATCCCAATGCGACGGAACTCAAGGAAACTATCAAGGAACTTCTCAAAGCCGAGGGACACAGCTTCGAAGACTTCGGAAGCGAAGATCCTATCTATCCCAATGTAGCGTTTAAAGTAGGCGAAGCAGTGGCTTCGGGAAAATTCGACCGGGGCATCCTGGTCTGCGGCACCGGTATCGGCATGTCCATCGCGGCTAACAAGGTACCTGGCGTCTACGCAGCCCTCCTGGCCGATCCCTACTCTGCCGAACGGGCTATCAAGAGCAACAATACCAATGTCGCCACCCTTGGGCAGCAGACCATGGGTCCCTATGTCGCCAAGGCATTGGTAAAAATCTGGCTGGACGCCGAATGGGAATCGGGCACCAGAAGCGAATCCAAGGTCCAGGCCATAGTCGATTACGCCGCAAAACATAGCAAATAGCGAATAAGGAAACAACAATGCCTTTGAGCAAACAAGAAGAACTAAAGCTGAAGTCCAAAGCCCTCGCGCTGAGGGAAAACGTGCTTCGCATGGTAAAGGCCGCAGGCACCGGACACATGGGCGGAGCCCTCTCGGCCGCCGATATTGTCGCAGTCCTCTACTATAAATTCATGAAGCTGGATCCCCAGAATCCCAAGCTGGCCGATCGTGACCGGTTCGTCCTCTCTGCGGGGCACAAGTGCCTTATCCTCTACGCAGCCCTGGCTGAAAAAGGCTACTTCCCCAAGGAGGTCATGGACAGCTACGGCGAACTGGATGCCCACATCCCCGGACACCCCAGCATGGAAAAACTACCCGGCGTGGAAGCGAACACAGGCTCCCTAGGCCATGGGCTTTCCATAGCCGCAGGCATGGCCATGGGTCTGAAGCTTTCATCCTCCTCCGCCCGGGTCTATACCCTCATGGGCGACGGCGAACTGGCCGAGGGCTCCAACTGGGAGGCCGCAGCGGCAGCCAGCCACCACAAGCTGGACAACCTTACCGCAATCGTGGACAAGAATGGCCTCCAGATCGGCGGCGCATCGGATTCGATTATGAATTACGAGCCCCTCCAGGACCGCTGGGCTTCCTTCGGCTGGGCTGTGCGCCGCATAGACGGCCACGATTACCCAACCATCGTAAAAACCCTGGAGAGCATCCCCTTTGAAAAGGGTAAGCCCTCCCTCATCATCGCCGATACCGTAAAGTCCAAAGGATTCCCCTTTGCGGAAGGCAAGGCCGCGTATCACTACTGGAAAGCCACCAAGGAAGAGCTTCAGCTCGCCGACGAAGCCCTCGCGGCTGCAAAACGCGAACTGGACAAAGCCATGGCTGAAACCCAGGCAAAGGGAGGACTCTAATGAACAGACACGCAATGCTCTCGGCCAAAGCCTTCGAAACCAGCGAAGCTCCCATCAAGGCCTTTGGCGATGCCCTCCTGGAAGCCGGCAAGGCCAATCCCGAGATAATCGCCGTATCCACCGACTCTTCTTCAGGCTCGGGACTCTCGCCCTTTAAGGCAGCCTTCCCTGAGCGCCATGTGGAATTCGGCATAATGGAACAAGGCGCCGTAGGTTTCTGCGCCGGTATGGCCAGCGTAGGCAAAGTGCCCTTCTACGCCGCCATAGCCCCCTTCGTCTCCGCCAGACCCTTCGAAATGGTAAAGGACGACTTAGGCTACATGAAGCAGAATGTCAAAGTGATAGGACGCTGCGGCGGGCTCACCTACTCCCAGTTGGGGCCAACCCACCACTCCATCGACGACTTCGCGCTCATGCGCACCATCCCCGGCCTCCTCGTGCTCAACCCCGGCGACCCCGTTTCCATCCGCAAGGCCACAAAGGCCCTGGCGGAATATGTCGGCCCCTCCTACATGCGCATCGGCAGCCCCAACATGCCCGTACTTTACGATGAAGACCTCCCCTTCGAAATTGGCAAAGGAATTCTGGTCAAGGAAGGTCATGACCTCACCATCGTAGGCACAGGCACCGTGCTCTGTCAGGCGGTCAAAGCCGCCGAACTGCTGGAGCGCAAGGGTATAAGCGCCCGGGTCGTGGACATCCACACCATCAAACCCCTAGACGAGGACATTCTCCTCAAAGCCGCCGGCGAAACCCGCAGAATCGTCACCGTGGAAGAACACTTCCTCAACGGCGGATTAGGAAGCGCCATTGCCCAGTTCCTATCCCAGAATAAGCCCACTCCCATAAAGATGCTGGGCATCGACGATCGCTTTGCCTCCAACGGCCCCTACGATGGCCTATTGAGTCAGCACGGCCTCCTGGCTGAGCAGATCGCCGTTAGCGTCACGGAGTTTTTGAAGAAAAAGTTCTGAGGTAGGAGGAAGCAGATTTCGAGAGCCACCAAGCTTTCGGAACGCTTCCTACCGAGACAAGAAAAGGGGCTGTCCAATAAGTTGGGCGGCCCCTTTTTTATTTTATTTTACTAATGGGCATCAATGTGATATAATTGTCTATGCCACGTGGAATAAGCGACAAAATAACCTTCAAGCCGTACGAACAGCACCAATCCTGGTTGCTACCGCCGGGAGCCGATGAACTAATCCCTCCAAATCACCTAGTTCGTGTCGTCTCTAGGACGATCGACGAGATGAATCTCGAACCAATCCTGAAGCGATATGACAAAGGCGGAGGTGCCAGTCGATATCATCCGGTCATGATGTTCAAGGTGCTTGTATATGGGTACATGACACGGACATATTCATCCCGAATGCTGGCAAAAGCGTTGCGAGAAAATGTGATGTTCATGTGGCTTTCAGGGAACCAGACGCCAGATTTTCGAACGATCAATGTATTTCGAAGTTCGCGGCTGAAGGACATCATGGAAGAGGTGTTCATGGCGACGGTGAAGATGTTGGCGGCCAAGGGATATGTGAAGCTGGAACATTATTTTGTGGATGGAACGAAGATAGAGTCGGCGGCGAACAAGTACAGCTTCGTATGGAAACGGGGGATAGCCACGAACGAGGGCAAACTAGATGAGAAACTCAGAGCATTTCTGAAGGAAGCAGAAGAGGCGAGTGCGAAAGAGAACGAAGAGTATGGGGACCGGGATCTTGAAGAGCTGGGAGAGCAAGTCGTGTTTAGCGCTGAGGATGTGAGTGCGCTCGCGACGAGTTTGAATGAGAAAATTGCAGCGCTGGGGAACGATGAGGGAGCGCGTGAGAGTAAAAAAAAACTGAAAAAGCAGGTACGGCTTTTAGAGAAGGATCTGCTTCCGAGGAAACAGAAGTACGAACGACAACGGCAGGTGTTGGGCGCACGGAACAGCTATTCAAAGACTGATCCTGACGCGACGTTCATGCGAATGAAGGAAGACCACATGAGGAACGGGCAGCTGAAGCCGGGGTACAATGTACAGATCGGTACCGAGAATGGATATGTGCTGGGGTACGATATTTTTCCGAACCCGACAGACAGCAAGACCCTTAAGCCTCACCTGGAGCGAATGAAGCAAAGGTTGGGAGCAATGCCGAAGTGTTTGATCGCCGACGCAGGCTACGGCAGCAACGAGAACTATGCCTTTCTTGCGGGCCACGGAGTTGAAGCATACGTAAAATACAACACCTTTCACAAAGAAGCGACACGGAAGTGGAAGCAAGACATCTACCGTTCCGAACACTGGCCGTATGACCCCCAGATGGATTGTTACCGATGTCCTGAAGGCAAGCTGTTTACACGGGCGGGGGTAAGCACAGTCACAACGGAGGCAGGATACCGGCAGCAGGTGACGTATTACCGGTGCGAGTCCTGCGAGGGATGTGCCAGGAAACAGGCTTGCACAAACGCCGCTGGGGAGAGAGTGATCCAGCGAAACAAAGAGATGCTGGCATTACGGAAGGCCGCGAAAGAGCGCTTACTCTCAGATAAAGGGAAGGCTTTGAGAAAAAGACGGTCGGTTGAAAATGAAACTGTATTCGGGGAGATAAAGAGCAATTGGGGCTTCAGGAGATTTCATCTTCGTGGGATGAAAAAAGTGGCGGTAGAGTGGGGACTGCTGGTATTGGGATACAATATAAGGAGGTTACGGTTGCAGGAGGGGGCCTGATGGGCCTCTTTTTTATACTTCTAAACGAACAGGCATGATTTAGATAAAGATACTTTCAGCAAAGCTATAAAAAGGGGCTGCCCAGGTTTTTCTTCCTGGACAGCCCC
>CAZHSK010000110.1:0-5339 GCA_964535235.1 uncultured Treponema sp.
TACGGTCCTTAAATCCTGAGTCGTGAGGAGCACGTCGATAGCCGCCGCCGTGAGTTCGCTACGCGCGGCATCGAGCTTCTGCTGAAGCGCCTCGATCGCGGGTTGAGATGAGGGTGCCATGATAACGATGTCCTCATGCCCTCGCTGCTCTCGCATTTGCTCGCCCCGAAAGAGATGTACATGGAACGTAATCTGCTCCCTCTCCTGGCCCAGTAAGCTTGTGCCTGCCATCGTAAAGCTGATTAGGAAAATGATTATCTTCTTGTTCCTCATTTTCGGTCCCCTGACATCGTCCCTTCCGTAGGAACATAGAATATCATCCTTGCTTCTCACCAGTCAAGGCTTGATGGGCTCTATTGCGATCGGTGTGCTGTATTCTGTGCCGTGACTGACGATGGCCTGTGAGATAAATGGACTCAAGAAGATGCTCAATAAGCGGAAATGGCGGGCTGAAGCCAATAAGTCTCTTCAAGCAGAGCCGGGAAATTAGGATTCCACAGCGATTAAAGAACTGGATGGGCATAACTCCGGCCTCGTTGCTCAGCTTCTCCCAGATAGATTCCGGAAACCGGGGCGAATATCACCCCGCTATTCCTCGTACAGCCGGTTTGGCAGATTCGGTAGATAATAGAACCTTGTCTCAAAAACGCGGAATTTTGAGGATTGGGCAACGTGCGCACTCTGGCAGCTTCGCAAGCTGTCAATAGGCGTCTAATATCGATCCCTTGAGGGCGTATAAAAATGACACTCCTATTCATGGATTGTCCTCGATCTCGGGCTCTTTGATGAGGCCGGCCTTGACCTTCTCCCTGAGACGATTGGAGTCGCCTTTTCTTTGACGTTGATCGTGGTCGAGTGGTGCAGGAGTCCGTTCCCAGATGGCCTCAGGTTTCTTGCGGTCGCGAGGTCGCCTAGATTCCTTGGAGGCTCCCCATCGAAGCCAGTCAAGAGTAAACCATTCTTGCCGATAGGCCATACTGACCTTGCGGATGACATATGCAGGGTGGGTTGACCATCCCCTTTTTTGGAATGAGGGATTCCCTCTTGATGGCACAGGGTCACTGTAACCTTGTAACATCGTTCTTGAAACGATGGCTGTTACCGTAATGGCTAAAACGACTTAGAAGGCATTCGCGAATTTCTCGTTTCATGTGGGCCACCCAATTGAACCTTCACTGAAATTGTATCCGATACATTTCATTTGCGTTAGGAGAAACTTTCGCTTGGCATAAAAAATGCACAATTTCTCTTTTGTGGACGCAAAGAGCATTTATATGTCGACATATGATTATCTTAGAAGCCTTTTGTGCGGGCCGATGCCCCTTTTTCGGCTTTTCAGGACCCAGACTAAGGGTTATTTATATGATACCGGTACGAACCACATTTTCGCCTGCAGTGATCTCGAGTTTGCATTTCTGGATTATCTTACGCAACACGGGCTTAGTGACATCGTGAGAATCCTGGGACGGGACTATTCGGAGAACGAAATCCTTGCTGTTATGGAAGCGCTGAGATCCCAGATTGAAGAAGCCGGAATACTGAAAGCACGGAATCCGATCCGCTTCGGGGGAGCTCATTTTGAGAACCTAGGCGATTCTATGCAGAATTCGGTCGGCATGCTTCAGCTTGAGGTAACCGATCGGTGTAATTTGCGATGTGCTTACTGTCTTTACAATCCTCACTATGATGAAAAAAGAAACCATGGCAACCGAGATATGACTGTTGCGACGGCATTTAGGGCTATCGAGCGATTCGCGCAAAATAGTAAATTCAGGAGTAAGGTAGGAATAACCTTCTATGGGGGCGAGCCACTTTTAGCCTTTTCACTGATAAAATCGTGCATCCGATATGCGAAGAAAATATTGGCAGGCCGGGAAATAGTCTTCTCTATTACGACAAACGGTACGCTATTTACCGAGGAAATGGTTAATTATCTGGCCGCCGAAGGAGTGGGGATCAACGTTAGCATAGACGGGCCTGAAGCAATTCACGACGAACATAGAAGAGAATGCAGCGGCAAAGGCTCGTTTCAAAGAACCATCAAGGCGCTCAGAATGCTGTTTGAGGCCTATGGGGACAAGACCGGAAGATTGTCATTAAGCATGGTCTATACCCCTCCCTATTCTTTGGAGAGGATATCCCAGATGGCCGAGCTCTGGGAGCAGTTCCCTTGGCTCCCAAAGCACATCGGAGTGTCCGTATCCTATGCAGTGGGTTTCAACCCTGGCGGCAATAACCGTACGACTAAGGTCGCAATTGACTTCAGCCTTCTCAGATGGGCAGGGCTGAAGTTCATTCAAAACTATGAGAAGGGGGAGAAACCGCATCCGATGGCCGCAGGCGTAATCGAGAGAGAGCTCGCCCGTATCATGACAAGGCCGCTGAGCACAGGCCCGCCTGAGTATTATTTTCTAAATGGGTGCTGCGTGCCTGCGGTTAGGAAACAATTTGTGACGGTCGACGGCCAATATACATTATGCGAACGAATCGGGATGGTCCCGGCAATTGGCGACCTTGAAAATGGCATAAATCTGAATATGGTGGAATCCAATTACGTGGAAGATTATGCGGAGAAAAGCCTGCCCCTGTGTTCAACATGCTGGGCACTCAGGTTGTGCTCCATTTGTTATCTTCACTCATACAAGAAGGGTGTTTTCGATATACAGGAAAAAGGCCGCAATTGCGAAATCATGCGAGAAAGCAGAACCTATCTTCTCAGCCTATTTTGCCGTTTGCTCGAAATAGATAATAGCGGCCTTGATTATTTATCAGAAATGACAATAAGCTAAGATCGTTGAGCATAAAGCTCGGATCTACGAAAGGAGGTGAATTAAGATCAACCGATAGAATATCGAAGGCAGGAAAGCGGACCGAAATTCATTAAAGGAGGAAGAAATGATTCAAGTAAAGGCAAAGGGGAATGTTAGTTCCAGCAGCATTCCTCCGCCCTGCCAATGCTCATGCTCACCGGAGTTCACGCCTGGCAACCTTACGGCTCAGATGGGAGGACTTTGGACGGAGACCTGCGGCTGCGGCTGCTACCTAACAGACATGGAATTCTGGTCGGAAGCCGCCTACGTACGAATGTGGTGGTAAGTTCCATCTCCCTGCAGCCACTGCCAGTAATGTGAAGCGGAGTGATGCGACGCTGAGTGCTTGTTCTTCACCTGTAGAGCAAGACTCGAAATAAAAGGCAGCGCTTTACATATGGCTGTAGAGAAGGCGGCGCTATCTTTCTAGCCTGCATTCTCCGTTAGGTAGGCGGATTCCTAGCTTACGGGTGTGGACATGAGGGGAAGGTATTGGGAATCCTCCATTTTGACCCTCGAAATCGCTTAGCCGACTGCCAGAGCTAGCACATCCAATTTCCATTGTGTCCGAATATGGGGGAGCAATCTGCTTAGTGAAGGTACTTCTTTCTTTTATTTTGCTATTTTCTAGAAGAGGATAGCCGAATGGGCTTTCAGTGGAGGTTATGCTTTCCGATCATCTCGGGTTAATGAATCATCTTTTACGGAATTCAAAAGGCGGTATAAATGGACTCGGCTGACACCCAGTTCTTTAGCTGCTTTCGTTTTATTTCCGTTGCACTTTATCAGAGCGTTGACAAGCTCTTTCATCTGGCAATTGCGCCTTTTATCGGTTGCGCCCCTATTCTCCGCCAAATCGAAACTGAAATCAGATTCGGCTAGCGTAGTGTGAGCCGAGAGTTCGGCAGCTCTAATAAGCAAATTCTCAAGTTCTCTTACATTTCCAGGAAAAGAGTAGGCACACATCTTTTTCATCGCGTCTTTGGATATGGCTAAGCAGACACCTCTCTTCTGGCTCTCTTCTGCCAAAACAGCCTCGACTAACAAAGGTATATCTTCCCTTCTTTCTCGCAAAGGAGGAATATGAACGATTAGTATTCCGATCCGATAAAACAAGTCATTTCTGAACTTGCCTCTTGTCACCAGGCTGAAAAGGTTTCTGTTTGAAGCGAAAATAAATCGTGCATCTATGGACCGTGCGAAGCTATCACCAAGCCTTCTAATTTCTTTGTCTTCGATTGCTTGCAGTAACTTAGCTTGAAGATTCAAACCTAAATCGCCAATTTCGTCGAAGAAAAAGGTGCCTCCGTTGGCCGTTTCTATCAAGCCCGGCTTGTTAATAAATGCTCCGGTAAAGGCGCCCTTCTTGTAGCCGAATAGTTCACTTTCAAATAGGCTCTCATTCAGATTTGCGCAGTTCACTTTTACAAAGGGGCCAGCTCTCCTGCAACTCTGGCAATGAATGGCCTTTGCCGCCAGATCTTTGCCGACGCCGGTCTCACCGTGAATAAGGACATTTGAATCTGAATGAGCAGCATGGCTTATGAACGATAACAACTTTTGAAGCGAGGCGCTCTGGCCAATGATTAGCGGAGTGTCCATGTCCTTCCTGTTCTGAACACGCAAACTACGTAATCATGAATATGCGAATTCGAGCACGGCCATATTGCCGATAGAGAGATCGACGGTTATGAAGATAAAACTATGGTAAGAACGACGTGCAAATTAAAGCCATAAAAAAAAGAGAGCACAAATGTTTGTGAGCAAATCTTGACCTGACTCCCTGAGGTCATTCCCCCTGCCGTGGTGCTTATAGGAATTTCCTTTTTGCGCTCGGCGTGAATTCGCTGGTCGCAGAATCCGAAGCAACCCGTCCCCTCACAAGAAGAGGATATTCCGGTCGGGGACGATAGTCAAGAACTTGAGATCCGGCGGCCCGGGACCGCGGCGGGCGGCTGATCGAGTGGGCCAGCCCGGAATGCAGCCAAAAGGCAACAGGCCACACCCCGCTCACCTCGGCCGCGATCAGGGCGACTGGCCCAGGCAGGTGGAGACTTCTCCGCGACGAACGTCAACTCCAGGTGACGGATGATCCTGTCGACAACCGCGTGTTCAGTCAAGAAGGCCACGACCTTCATCCTCCCGCCGCAGCGGGGACCTATCATCGGGTCCACCTCATAGACCTTGCGAATCATCTCGGCCCAGCCCTTGGAAGTCAGCGGCGGCGGGGCCCCTCGACAATGCCCGGGCCGAAAGAGACGCGGTTCGCCTTCCCGACCTCGCCCTGGTGGGCGCTGGCGTAGAGACCGTAGTAGCGGGCCATGACCTGTCACTTATCGGGGATATGCGAGGTCACCGACTCAGGGAGAAGGTCAAAGCCGGGCTTATCCGCGAGCCCGAGGTCGAGGAAAATCCATGAACAGGGGGGTCATTTTTAAACGCCTACAAGGGATCAAAATTAGACGCCTATTGATACCATTTGACCCCGGCCGCGGGGGCCCATTTATGATGTGAGGAATCGTGCTGCAC
>CAZHSK010000111.1:0-5262 GCA_964535235.1 uncultured Treponema sp.
CCCTATTAATCATCTGCGATGCGAAAGCAAGGAATTGGCTATTTCGGCAAATCCCGCGCCGCTTTCCAGGCTAGATACAAAGGCGGGTAAATGCCCAATCATATTCTTATAGCGCACAACGTTGGCCACACCGCAAGCCATAGGGAAATGGGCGAACATAGGCTCGTCGTTGGGCGAGTCGCCCACGAAGACGACTTTTTTTCGATCGCGCTCATCGTCATAACCAAAGCGCTTTGTTAGGTATCGACGCGCCATGCCCAGCTTGTCGTAATCGCCCATCCAAGCATTTACGTGGATGGAGCTTACCTTGGCGTGGGCACCTTCTTCCTCGCAGATGGCCTTTATTTTTAGCGCGTCGGATAGGGGAAGGATGGGTTCTTCTTCGGCGAAATCAATGGCTATGTCGTAGAGCCTGGCAAATTGGTCGCGGGCTGGTCGGCATCCGGGCACTTCGGCCTGTGCGCGAGCCAGCGCCCGCGCGAGCGCGGGCGCATCGTTGCGTATCGCCTCTGTGTGGACGAGAGTTTTCAGATGCCGTCCCTCAGCTTCCTCCCAGAACACGAAGGCTCCGTTCTCGCCTACTACCCCGTCCACCGGCCATTCGCGCGCGATGAGGTCGCACCAGCCCGCCGGCCTACCTGTGATAGGCACCACGACGAAGCCGGCCTTCTTAAGCCGCCAAAGGGCGGCATACGCTTCGGCTCCAAGCTTGCCCTCTGTAGTAAGGGTGTCGTCTATATCCATGAGTATGAAGCGAAGCGATTCAACTTCTGCTGGAGTAATACTTGAGATATTCCTCATGCTCGAATCCTACCCGAAAGCCCAGGGCTGCACCAGAGCAACCATTACATAAAAAAAAGGCTGTCCAGGTTTTCTTCACAGACAGCCTCGGCTTAGCATGAGAGCTTATTCGCCTTCGCGAATGATCTCGATCTTGATGCCCTCGCTGGATTCAGTGGCTTCCTTCGGGGGAACGGTAACCTTGAGGATACCATTCTTGAAGACTGCCTTGACCTTTTCCTGGTCGAATTTGTCAGCGGGTACGTAGTACTTCTGTTTTTCGATGTCCTTGAGCTTGAGCCTGCGCTTGAAATAACGGATACCTTCCTGGGGGCTTTCCAGCTCAATTCTGGCCGAAAAGACCATATAATCGCCCTGGAAGGAGAGGCTGATGTTCTTTTCCTCAAAACCCGCCACGGCGAACTCGAATACGATGCTCCGCTCGGGGGTGAGAAAAACATTCATGGGCGGATAGGAAAAGTTAGGATAGTAGTCGGCGTTTTCTTCGTTACCCGATTCGAACCATGCTCCACCTGCGGCTCCGCCATGACCTTCGGCTCCCCGCCGCCAGGCTCCTAGGGGATCAGGTCCGCAGCCTTCGGGATTGACGCCGAATTCCTTCATTTTTTCTCCAAAGTCTTTGGCTGCCTCGAACACATCGTCGAGGATAGAGCCGATGTCAACATAGGTTTTGTTGCCTTTCATAAGATCCTCCATCGGTAAAACCGGAATGCCTATGCGCGGTTCCGATCTTTATGTATGCGGCGACCTTGAAGCCCACCGCGCTGGTCATCACCCTCCTAAAAAGGACGGGCAATTCCATTCTTGATACTATATTTAAGGTAACTATTGAATTGGGGTAAATCAAGAGAAACGGGTAGATCTGGGGAAAAGAAAGCGTGGGTCCGGAATAGTGCCGGACCCACGCAGGAAAGAAAAGGTCTTACTTAGACGGATAGAGGAGAGGATAATCGTTTGCGGCGCCCAAGGCTACTAAATCCTCGGGCACGGCGAACCAGTTGCCGATGGGGGATACGGTCACCGACTTGGTCTGGGCTTCGAACCACTTGAGGAGGAAGTAGCGCAGGTCCTTGGTGGTGGCGCCGTTTACCAGCTTCATGGTGCGGATGGTCTCCTTGTCCAGGCCCGAACCCTTTTCCAGGTGTCCGCCGCCACCCGAACCCCTGTAGGAGTTGATGGCCACGGTATAGGTCTCCTGAGGATTGAAGATCCTGCCATCGGACATGGAGGTGATGGTCACCTTGTCGCCCACGGGTTTGGTCACATCCACGAAATAGTTTATGCCCGCGGCCGAATCATAGTTGTAATACCTGGTTACCGTCTGTGCTGTATTGTACCGAGCATCGAATACCAGCTTGCCTTCCTTGTCCTTCTGGAAGGCGATGAGGTGGTTGCCCTCGTTGGGCATGGTGGCGAACCAGTTGGCATAGGAGAACTCCAGGAAGTCGTCTACCTGTTTGCCTGTGAGGCTCATGGTGTAGAGGAAGTTTTCGTACACGTAGAGGTTGAACATATCCCGCACAAAAAGTGTGCCGTCTTTGCTGGTGGGAATCTTGGCGTCCATGGATAGGGGGGCTGCGAAGGAAATATCGGCTGGCTTCAAACCTATGGCCGGATCCTTGGAGATATCCAGCTGAATGCGATGGATGAGGTCGACGAAAGCCGAATCGCCGAATATGGAATCTCGGCTGGATATGACAGCGTCCATCTTACCCACGGGCCTGTCCACCCAGGCCTTTATTTCGTTGAATCCAGCCTGGAACTGGGCTTCGAAATCAGGATTGCTCTTGTACTGGGTAACATCCACTAGGCCGCCGCGGACTCGTTTATCCCAGGCCTTTTTGTCGGCGTTCCAGTCTAGCGAGAGATTGACCACGGGCACTCTACGGGCTGCGTTGAGGGCGCCGTAAATGTAGACGGTCTTGCCGGTGGGATCCTTGACTTCCACTTTTTTCTTGGTAGCCGGATCCCAGCCCATTCCGTCCCAGCCCGAGTGGTCGTGGCCGACGAAGATCAGGTCGAAGCCGGGAACCATTTCGGCTACCAACTGGGAAGCGTTTTCATTGTACTTGGTGTCTTTGGTAACCCCACCATAGCTGTAATCCACTCCCGCATGGAAGAGGCCCACCAGGATGTCGGGTTTTTCCTTCTCCATGATGAGGGGCACCCATTTCTTGGCGCTTTCCACCATGTCCTCGAATTCCATGCCTGTCCAGAATTGGGGAGGGAGCCAGTCGGGGATCTTGGGGGATGTGAGTCCGAGCACCGCGATTTTTACACCGGCCTTTTCAATAACCGTGTAGGGAGTAAAATAGGGCTGTCCATCGGGTTTTACCGCGTTGGCACAGAGCACGGAAGCCTTTACTTCCTTATAGAGCTTATCGTAGACAGCGTGTCCTGCCTCGATGTCGTGGTTTCCCACCGAGAGGGCATCGTACTTGAGGTAGTTCATCGCCTGAGACCAGATATGGGGCACCTGGGTCTTCTCGAAATTATAGTAATAGACTGTCGGCTGGCCTTGGAGGGAGTCGCCGTTGTCCAGGAGAACAAGATTGGGATTGGCCGCCCTTTCCTCGGCTATGAGGCTGGCGACCTGGGCGAGGGATGTGGCCAGGGGCTTCGCGTTCACGAAGTCATAGGGATAGATAGCCCCGTGGATGTCCGAGGTTTCTATGAAGGTGAGCGTTAGGCTTTTTTCGGCTGGTGCGCTCTGGGCGAAGGCTGGATAGATGCCGATCGCCAATACGAGCATCGCCAGTACTACAATGCGAAATCTTTTCATCGTAGTCTCTCCTTGGCCGCAGGGTGTTGTTTTTGGGTTGGCGGCCGATACCCGGCTATGAGTATACGCCGGCTTGTAGCAGCGGTGTAGATGTCGATTCGGGGTATTGATAAAAATCCTCTATTCATTTTTGATGAGCATAAGTAAAACCGCATACTACTTTCACTCGGGAGTTTTCAATGAAGAGCCTGTTCCGCCTGAGTCTCCTCGCCATTATCCTCATCAACCTAGTCGGAACTCTCCTCGGGATATCCTTTCGCCTTCCCCTCTTTATTGCGGGGCTGGGAGCCCTTGTGGGGGGATTCCCCCTCATGGGCAAGGGCTTCCAGAAAACGGCGATCATATTCCTGATTCTTGGGACGGGCTTTCTGGGATTTGGACGCCAGCCCTTCGATCTTTGGGTAAAGGCTGCCACATCCATGACCAATATTATCGCCATAGTCGCGGTGATGCAGACCTTCGCAGTTCCCATCAAGGTAGGAGCTTACGATGAGTCTATCAAATCCTGGATGGAAGGCAGATTAAAGAGGAAGTCCTCTCTCTTTATTTTTCTTACCCTCACTACCCACCTGCTGACTAGTTTTCTCAATATGGGATCGGTACCGATTACAGTGAGCCTATTCGAGCCCACCATGAAGGCCCGGGTTCCCGACTGGAAAAGGTTTTTTACCAGGGCTGCCACCAGGGGTTATGTGCTGTCGATTCTATGGTCGCCGGGAGCGGTAAACCTTTCATTGGTAGCGCAGGCCACCGGCCTGTCCTGGTCCAAGGTCTTCATACCCGGCTTTATTCTGGCTTTTCTGGGTATGGGCGCTTCAGCGCTTACTGAGCTGATCGGTTCTTATGGCAACAATAGCCTTCTTCCTCGGGAAGAAGGCCACAGGGATCGGGCGAGAGGAGGGAGAGCCCTCCATATACTGGGTATCGTCGCTTTCTTTATACTGCTGGTCGTTTTCCTGGAGAGGCTGAAAATTGGTACATCGACTGGGCGGACGGTATTGGCAGGTCTTGCCCTATCCCTGGCTTGGACGCTTAGCCAGGCCAGGCGTCCGGGTATGAAGGATGCGCTGAAAAACCACTGGCAGGATGGGCTGCTCAAGGCGGGGGACATCGCCCCCTTCTTCGTGGCGATGGGTTTTTTCTCCACATCACTGGAAGCCTCGGGATTTCTGGAGGCGGCGGCTCCCTTCATCAATACTGCGGCGAATTCTCTAGGGTCGGCGTCGGTGGTCCTGATCGCCGGCATCATCGCCGCCGCCTCCCTGATCGGCCTCCATCCCTTCATAACCATCGTGCTCTTCGGAAAGGTACTTTCCTACCTCAGTCTACCTATTCCGCCCATCACCATAGCCCTGGCCCTCTCAGTGGGCGGAACCGCGGCCTACATGATCACGCCCTTCGCGGGGATGATCATGATCATGTCCAGATTGATAGGCGTAAAAGCCGCCGACATCGCCCTGCGCTGGAACTGGCGCTTCAGCCTGGCTTTCCTGGCCGGAGGGCTTCTCTATGCCTTCGCATGGGGGGCGCTCTTCGGCTGAGCCGATTCTTTATTCGTCCTTATCGAAGGGCATACCCAGGGCCGCTGGAGGAGTGGCGTTCAGGGCCGTCAGCACCTTGGCGATATCCCTGCGCACGGATTCGGGTAGATGGGATAGGCTGCGCTCCACCCATTCGGC
>CAZHSK010000112.1:0-5231 GCA_964535235.1 uncultured Treponema sp.
CCTGGACGAGCCCACCAACGACTTGGACGTCAACACTATGCGGGCCCTCGAAGAGGCGCTGGACAGCTTCGCCGGAGTCGCCCTGGTGGTAAGCCACGACCGCTGGTTCCTCGACCGGGTCTGCACGCATCTCCTGGCCTTCGAGGGCGACTCCGGCGTAACCTGGTTCGACGGCAACTGGTCTGAATACGCAGAATGGCGTCGCCAGCAGCTAGGCGCCGATGCCGACAGGCCCCACAGGATCGTCTACAGAAAGCTGGAACGCTAAGCCGGAGCCGTAGAAGCCCCCGCTTTTCGCGGCTTGGCGAATCTGCTACACTCCGGCCCATATGTTGAAACCCAGAATTCCCGTGGGTCCACCGGGCAGAGCTGACCAGTCAGCGGGTATTCTCGCCATGGTCGGCTGCGCTCTCCTATGGAGCACCGCCGGCATTTTCATCAAGCTTATCGATTGGCAGCCCTTTGCCATCGCGGGCATACGCAGCGCCATCGCCGCGGCCTTTCTTTTTTTCGTCCTTAAAAGAAAACCTCGGCTTAATTTTTCTGCGGTGCAGATTTGGTCGGCCTTGGCGTATGCGGCCACAATGCTTCTCTTCGTCACCGCGAATAAGCTTACGACATCGGCCAACGCGATTCTTCTTCAGTACGGAGCTCCCGTATACGTTGCATTTCTTGGCGCTTTTTTTCTCAAGGAATATCCAAAGCCCGAACATTGGTTTGCCTTGGCCACCGTGTGCGGTGGCATGGTGCTTTTCTTTGCCGATTCCCTGGGCAAGGGCAACTTTGTCGGCGATCTGGTAGCGGTTGGGGCAGGCATCGCCTTCGCCTTCAATATCGTTCTGCTCCGCAAGCAAAAGGATGCGCGTCCTCTGGATTCGATTTTTCTAGGCCATATCTTTACAGCCCTCATCTCTCTTGTTCTCTCTATCGGCCAGACTGCGCCTACCTTCACCGCCGGCTCTATTTTTTCCATACTCATGCTGGGCATTTTCCAGATCGGCATGGCGGCGGTTCTCTTCTCCTACGGCATAAAACGTATCACCGCGCTCCAGAGCATTCTCACGGCCATTATCGAGCCCCTCTTCAATCCCTTCTGGGTGTTCATCGCGACAGGCGAAGTGCCTGGTTCGAGGGCTGTGGCCGGAGGCGTCATCATTATAGCGGCAGTCATGGCAAGCTCGTTTATATCTGTGCGGAGAAGCGCAAAGAGGCTACAATAAGCCCATGCAGCAGAGCTTTTTATCCGCCACGATTCTCTTGATCCTGATTACCGACCCCCTGGGAAACATCCCCCTCTTTATCGCCGCGCTTAAAAATGTGCAGCCTGAACGCAGGACCTTCGTCATACTGCGGGAATGCTCCATAGCCTTTATCACCCTCCTCATATTCCTTCTCTTCGGCTCGGCCTTCCTGAACGCCATGCACCTTTCCAACGAAACGCTGCGTATAGCCGGAGGAGTGATACTTTTCCTTATCGCCATCAATATGGTTTTCCCTGGTACGGGTGGGCGGCTTGTTGAGGATGAAAGCGGGGCCGAACCCTTCATCGTGCCGGTGGCCATTCCCCTCATCGCCGGACCCTCAGCCATGACCACCGTCATGCTCCTATCCACATCCTCAGCGGTTCATACCCTGGAATGGGTAGGCTCTATCTTTATTGCCATCGCGGTTACCACCCTGGTATTCTTCGCCTCTCAAAAGCTCGAAGTGTGGCTGGGCAAGCGCTTTTTAAGCGCAATCGAGAAGCTCATGGGACTTGTGCTCACGGCTATAGCGGTGGATATGCTTTTGGGCGGAATTTCGAGCTATATTAGGATTATTCAGGCTTAATCCGGGAAGGCGACGCCCACGTTCTGGCCTATCTGCCTCAACTTGGCCGCGACCTTGGGGCTCAAGGGAACTCCTATCCTGGCGCTTAAGTTTTCGGCCTCGTGTTCCTTTTGTCCCGCGTAGTAAACCCTTTCGCAACCCTCCGCGGGTTCGGCGTTTTTCAGTTCTTCCAGAAGGCGGCTCATGTCGCCCTTGAGTTCCTCCGGATCCCTGAAAAGATCCAGGCGGATCGCGCCAAAGAAATGGCATACCCGGGCCGATGTCGCCTCGCTGTCCATCACCGACTTGCCGAATACCCCCCCGGAGGTGATCGCCGTCATGATATCCACAAGTACAGCCAGGCCGTAGCCCTTGTAACCGCTGAATTCTTCCCCTTCGCCACCTAAGGGTAAAAGCCCTCCGCCCCGCTGGAAGAGCATGTCCTCCAAAAGGCTGTGGGCATCCTCCGTGCCCTTGCCCTTGGTGTCCACCGCCCAGCCCAAGGGAAGGGATTTCCCCTCGCGCTCGTATACTTCGACTTTACCCCGGGTAACGCAGGTAGTGGCCATGTCGAGCGTGAATATCTGCCCTTTCAGGGCGGGAACCGACACAGCGATGGGGTTGGTGCCGAACATGGCGTGACGGCCGAAAGTGGGCACGCCCAAGGCTGCCGTATTAGTCATGCAGATGCCGATCATGTCCCTGCGGGCTGCCATCTCGGTATAAAAGCCCGCTATTCCGAAATGGTTGGAATTGCGGATGGAGGCAAATGCGGCGCCCACGGCCTCGGCCTTGCCTATCACCTTTCCCATGGTGACCTTGCTCAAGGAAAGCCCCATGGCGCCTTGGGCGTCCAGCACGAGAGACATAGGCGTTTCGCGCAGTGGCAGAGGCTGGACGCCCCCTGCCATTATGCCCTTTTTAAGGCCATTTTCGTATCGCCAAAGCCTGCCCACGCCGTGGCTGGCTATGCCTCGGGCATCGGCGGCCACCAGAATTTCCGCCGAATCTGCGGCTTCATCCCTGGATAGGCCCAGTTTCATGAAAATATCGGTACAGAATTTTTCCAAGTCCTGGCGTCGTACCCGTATCTGTTCGCTCATGGCATTGCTCCTTTGCGGGTGGTACCTGCCTTGTATACCCGATTAGGCCATAACCGGCAATAGCGTCGGAATGGCTGCTTCCAGGCTTCTGCCGCGCTATTCTCCGAAGCAGCCGTCGGCGTATTTTTGTTTTGACAAATCCCCATACTCAAGATATCATCTATCTAAGATATCAGCAATATCGAATAGGAGGTCTATTGTGAAGAGGAAAGTGACAATACTAGTCGCCCTCATTCTGGTGCTGGGGCTTGCTTTCGCCGGCGCCCAGGCTGCCGGTAAAAAGTACGTGCTCAAGTTCAACCATGTACTTACAACCCAAGATCCCTACCACGCGGCGTTTTTGAAGTGGGCCGAGGCCGTTTCGACCAGGACCAACGGCAATTTAAAAATCGAGGTTTTCCCCAGTGCCCAATTAGGCGTTGAAGAGGACATCCTCGAGCAGATCCGCCAGGGCGCGGCGGTGGGTCAGAATACCGACGCGGCTCGCTTGGGGCAGTATGTGCCCGGCATTGCAGTCATGAATGGACCCTATTTTGTGGAAAGCCTGGAAGAGGTTGAGAAACTTAACACCCTGCCATCGGTATTAAAATGGAAGGAAGAACTGGAGAAAACCCAGGGTTTCAAGATTCTGTCCTTCATGTGGGTCCAGGGATTCAGGCAGATGGTCACCAATAAACCCGTCCGTAAACCCGCCGACCTGGCCGGTCTCAGGATCAGAACCCCACCCGCCCCAATCTGGCAGGAGTCCATCCGGGCTATCGGCGCCACCCCCGTGGCCATGGCCTATGGCGAAATGTACTCGGGGCTCCAAACCAGGGCTATCGACGGTGTCGAACTCTCCTTTACCGCCTCGGCCAGCGGCAAGTTCCAGGAGGTGACCAAGTACGCCTGCGAAACCAAGCACATACTCCTTATCAATTTCGAAGTCATCAGCAGCAAGTGGTTCAACTCCCTGCCCGTGGAGTATCAGAAAATCCTGGAAGAGGAATGCAACAAGGCGGGACTCGAAGTCTCCCGCAGATATCTCAACGAACTCGATCCTAAAAACCTCGAGGTGCTCAAGGCCGCGGGTATGACATTCATTCCCTCATCGGAAATCGATATGGCAGCCTTCAGGGCAGCCGGCGACAAGGCTTATCAGAAGTTGGGTATTCTGGAAGTGAGAGACCAGGTATACAAAGAGCTGGGTAAAAAGAAATAGCGCACCTGGAGGCGGCTCCTGCGGCCTGCGGGCGCCGCTTCCAAACTGTGCGACGCCGTTCCCGGGCTTAATGTCCCGAGGACTTGCCCAGCCTATTCCAGCCTAAAAATCTAAGGAATACCATGAAAAAGCTCTACGAATATGTGTGCAAGGCCGAAGTATTCCTGGCAGCCCTTTGTTTTTCCATATCCTGCTGCCTGATCTTTTTTGCGGCCATAGCCCGTAGCTTAGACCGCCCCATTAACTGGTCCCAGGATATGTCTCTTTTTCTTTTTGCCTGGAGCGTGTTTTTAAGCGCCGACGCCGCACTGAGAGCCGACAAGCTCGTGAATATCGACCTTTTCGTGAGCAGGTTTTCTGAATCCACGAGAAGGATTCTAGCCATTTTTATTTATCTGATCATCCTCGCCTTTTTAGGAGCTCTCATTTGGTATGGCATCAAGTTAAGCTTTTTCTCCCGCAGGAGAGTGTTCCAGGGCATTCCTGGCTTCAGTTACAGCTGGGTTACCATCAGCATTCCCGTATGCAGTTTTCTCATGGCTATCACTTCCATACTTAAGCTCAAGAATCTTCTGATTCGCCGTTCTGCTGCTCCCGCCAAAGCCAGCAGCCCCGGAAAGGCGGGTGCCTGACATGGTGCTGGTCGCTGTACTGTTTATTTTCTTCCTCGCCATCGGAATGCCTATAGCCTTTGCAATCGGAATCTCGGGGGTGGCTTTCTTTATTCAGCACCCCGAACTCCCCATGACAATGATTGTCCAGCTGCCCATCTCCCAGACACAGAATTTCACGCTCCTGGCAGTGCCCCTCTTCATACTCGCGGGCAATCTCATGAATGCTTCCGGCATCACCAACAGGCTCATCAGACTGGCATCGGTGCTCACAGGTCACATGAGAGGCGGCTTAGGACAGGTCAATGTGGTTCTTTCCACCCTTATGGGTGGCGTTTCCGGCTCCGCCATAGCCGACGCTTCCATGGAAGCGAGAATTCTGGCCCCCGCCATGATCAAGCAGGGCTACTCCAGGGGCTTTACCGCCAACTGCACAGCCTGGACAGCTTTAATAACCGCGACAATTCCCCCTGGCGTGGGAATAATTCTCTACGGAACCACCGGAGA
>CAZHSK010000113.1:0-3020 GCA_964535235.1 uncultured Treponema sp.
AGCAGTTTTTCGTTATCGCCCGAGCCGTACATGTCGGCGGTGTCCAGGAAGTTGATGCCTATGTCGAGGGCTCTGTTGAGCACGGCGAGGTTTTCGCTTTTTTCTGCGGGGCCGTAGCGGCCCGTCATGCCCATGCAGCCCAGGCCTATGGCCGAAATTTTTTCTCCTGTGCCGCCGAGGTTGCGTGTTTTCATGGCTGCTCCTTGCTCGGAGGTTTTTTGTTCGGGGAATAATTGGCCACCACTATGCCCGGCACTATGAGGAGGGCGCTTAAAAGATGGATCAGGCCTACTGATTCGCCGAGAATGAGGTAGGCTAAGAGGCCGCTGAAAAGGGGCATGGAGTAGTACACCATGCCTGCCCTGGAGGCTCCCAGCCTTTCCACGGCCTTGTTCCAAAGTATGAACGCCGACAGGGAGGCCATCAGGGCAACATAGATAATCGATAGAACAATGGTCAGGTTCCACGTTATGGGCGCCGCGTTTCCTCGTCCAAAAAAGAAAAACGGAGCCAGAAACACCCAGCCGAGGATAAAGGTCGTGCCCTGCAAGGCCCAGATGTTGAGTTCCTTAGGCTTTCTGCGGAGAAGAATACTATAGACGGCCCAGGCTATGGAGGAGAGAAGAATAAGGGCATCGCCGGGGGTAAAGGACATTGTCGCAAGGGCTTTTAGCTTTCCCTTGGTTATTAAAAGCACTACCCCGGCCAGAACTAAAATTATGCCCGCAGTTCGGAGCCCGCTTATCGTTTCCTTCAGGAATATCCTGGAAAATATGATGATAAAAACGGGAAAGGTGATGGAAATGAGGGAGAGATTGAGCGCTGTCGTCGTTCTTCCGGCCATGTAAACCAGTGTCGCGAAGGCTGTAACCCCGAGAAAGGCAACAATGGAAAAATATCCAAGCCTTTTTCGTAGTATAGGCCAGCCAGCGATAATGTGCTTGAGCGAAAAGGGCAAAATAGCCAGGCAGGCGAGGGTCCAGCGAAAAAATGACAGAGCCAGGGGGTCAATACTTGAACTCAAGCCCCTCGCGAGGGTCATGTTGCCCGCCCAGAGGAGGGTGGCGCCTATGGCGAAAAAATATCCTTGTCTTTGTTGGCGCGGATCGAGAGTGTCGTTCACTTTCGGCAACTCCTGGGCTATATTGTCTGCAAAACTGGCTCACTATACTATTGCATAACGATAAAAGAAAGATTGGCCTATAGGCCGGCGCCTCGGGCACCGAGGCGCCTCTTTCCATGCATGTACCGCGGGGAGGTATTCAATGCCCGAACGGCACCATAGCGCCTTTCTCCTTGAGAGGAAGCCGGCACTTGCGAGGATTCTGGAAATACTGGAATCCCGATTCGATTACATAAGCGTCCTTGGGGCCGACGATAGGGGCATACGGTATTCGGCCACCCCGGGAGAGACAAGAACCGGAGAGCCGGACTGGGTACAGCGGGGTTTTGTCTTCAGAGCCCAGAAAAACGGCAAAGTAGCCGAGTACGCGATTCCCGACCTGGAGGGTGACAGCGAGGCTTTTGCGCGTAAGCTGGAATTTTGGCTTAATGGGCTTCTCGCTTCGCCGCAGGCCATAGCTTATCCGAGGATTCCGGACGAGCCTTTCAAGGCCGAATACCGGGGCAGTGTGGAAATAGATCCTTTCACCACCGATCCAGAGCTTGCCCTTTCCCGACTCAAGGATTTGCGGGAAAAGCTCACCGACGGAAAGACGGTGGTCATGGCCCATTCCCGCTTTGAGTGTATGGATATCTCAAAGCTGTTTCTTTCGCCTCACCGGGATCTGATGCAGAGTTACTCCTGGTCACAGGCGTATTTGTTCGGAGTGGCGCGTCGCGGGCAAGTTTCCAAGACTTCCTACCGCCCGGTATCGGGCAGAGTAGGCCTGGAGCTCTTGGATAGTCTCGAATCTGGCCTTCAGGAGCTTTCGGCCGAGCTGGCCATGCTTCTGGACTCCGTAAAGATAGAGCCCGGGATGTACGAGGTGATCCTGGATTCGGACATGGCGGGAACCCTGGCCCACGAGGCCTTCGGCCATGGCGTGGAAACGGACATGTTCTTCAAGGGCAGGGCGCGGGCGGCCGAGTATGTGGGCAAGCGGGTGGGCTCCGACCTCGTTACCATGTACGACGGAGCCGCGGGGGTGGACCAGTGCGGATCGTACCTCTTCGACGACGAGGGCAGGGCTTCAAACAAAACAAAGGTAATCGACAAAGGCATTCTGGTGAGCGGAATTTCGGACACTCTTTCGGCCCTCGCCCTTGGTATTCCCCTTACGGGCAACGGAAGGCGCCAGGCTTATTCCCACAAGGCCTATGCCCGCATGACCAACACGTATTTCGCCACGGGCTCTTCCAGGCTGCGGGACATGATAGCCTCGGTGAAAAAAGGCTGGTACTTGAGCAGGCTCAATTCCGGCATGGAGGATCCCCGCAATTGGGGTATCCAGCTTCTGGCCATGGTGGGCAGGGAGATAGCAGACGGTGTCTTTACCGGCAGGGTAGCCAGTCCGATTATCTGTTCGGGCTATGTTCCCGATGTGCTTGGGGCCATCGATATGGTATCCGAAGACTTTAGCCTGGCCGGTTCGGGCTTTTGCGGCAAGGGATACAAGGAATACGTGAAAGTCTCCTCCGGAGGCCCCTGCATTAAAACGAAAATGAGGTTGGGATGATGAAGGAAAGAATAGTACCGGCATTGCGCAGGGCCGAGAGCCGCAGCGGGATAGTGGCGGCGGATTGGCGCCTGGTGAGCGAACAGAGCTATAGGCAGGAGCGCTACTACGTGAAGCGGGGTGTGGAGATTGCCCGTGAAGTGGAGGAACAGCGCTATGCCCTCACTTTGTATGTGGATCATCTGGAGGGAGAAAAAAAATTCAGGGGCGAGGCGTCCATAAGTCTCCAGCCCAGCCATAGCGATGCGGAAATAGAGGCCAAGATAGGGCAGGGGCTTTTTGCCGCCTCGCTTTCAAAGAATCCCTGGTTTGAACTTCCGGGTCCGGCGGAACCTAAAGTCT
>CAZHSK010000113.1:3120-5063 GCA_964535235.1 uncultured Treponema sp.
CGGATCAATTGTCTTGAATTATTCGTCACCAAGACAAGAAAGAGCTTTGAGAATTCCCGGGGCGCCACCTTCGATATCGAGGGGTGGAAGGGTTATTCGGAGTTTATCGTGGATACCGATTCCAGCCAGGGGAAGGTAGAGCTATTTGACGAGCTTTCCTTTTCCGATCCCGACGCCGAAAGGCTGGCCGCGGCTACAGGTAGCCGCCTTGCCCAGGTAAGGGACAGGGCTTTGGCGGTTCCCACTCCGGCGCTCAACGGCTTGCCTCTTATTCTGGGAGGGCGGGAAGCCGAGGAGATATTCGGTTGGTTTTTCGATAATGCTTCCACCTCGGCGATCTTTATGAAAGCATCTCCCTTTACCTTAAGCGCGAATATTCAAGACGATGGTTCGGGAACTAAAATTGCCGATCCCTTGGATATATTCGCCGAAGCGCTTATCCCCGGGCTGCCCGCATCCAGCCCCTTCGATCCCGAGGGCTTTCCCCTGGAGCAGGTGCCGGTGGTGGAAAAGGGTATTCTCAAGACAATTGTTGGAGGCGTTCGCTACGCCGATTGGTTGAGCCAACCCCGTCGTGGAGCGTATTCGCTTTTCTCCGTATCACCCGGAATCATGAGCCTGGCGGAGATGCGAGCCCAGCCACACCTGGAGGCCGCGGTATTTTCGGATTTCAGGCTGGAGTCGGCCACCGGTGATTTTGGCGGAGAGATCAGGCTAGCCTACTGGTTTGACGGGAAAACACGCCGGCCCGTGACCGGCGGCTCCATTTCAGGTTCGATGGCCGAGTTGAGATCCACGATGCTCCGCTCAAAAGAGAGGGGTCTGGCGGCCAGGTCTCTCTGCCCCAAGGCTGTTCTGCTCAAAGGGGTCTCGATAACGGGGGCTCTTTAGATAGGGGGTGTCGACCGTTTTATGCGCGGCTTGCTTACAGGGCTTTTAGCAGGCCGGGCACCTTATCGGTGTTCTCCCAGGCAAAGCCTTCGCGGCCGAAATGGCCGTAAGCCGCGGTGGCCTTATACTGGGGCGCCTTGAGATGAAGCGTCTCGTTTATACCCTGGGGCGAGAGGTCGAATACCTTGCGTACCGCCCTGGAAATCGCCTCTTCCTCCACCGTGCCGGTTCCAAAGGTTTCCACCATAACCGATACGGGCTCGGGTACCCCGATGGCATACGCCAGTTCCAGTTCGCAGCGGGTCGCCAGCCCGGCGGCGACAATGTTTTTCGCGACATAGCGGGCCATGTAGGCCGCCGAGCGGTCCACCTTGGAGGGGTCCTTGCCGGAAAATGCCCCGCCTCCGTGCCTGCCCATGCCGCCGTAGCTGTCCACGATTATCTTACGCCCTGTAAGTCCAGTATCGCCCGCGGGACCGCCAATGACAAATCTGCCTGTCGGGTTTACGTAGAACTTGGTCTGGGAATCCAGCAGGCCCGTGGGGGCCAATACGGGTTTTATAATGCAATCGATCAGGCTTTCTTTTATTTCCTCATAGCTCAGCACAGCCCCCTCGGCTCCCATCTCATCGTGCTGATGGGAGAGCACAACCGCGGAGATGCGCACAGGCTTATTTCCATCGTACTCGATAGTCACCTGGCTCTTGGCATCGGGTCGCAGCCAGGGAATTTCGCCTGATTTGCGGATTCGGGCGGCTTCCTTGAGAAGGCGGTGGGCCAGGGTTATGGGAGCGGGCATCAGTTCCGGCGTTTCATCGCAGGCGAAGCCGAACATCATACCCTGATCGCCGGCGCCTTGCTTGCCTTCATATTCCTTGAGTCCGTGTCCATCCACGCCCTGGGCTATGTCCGGCGACTGATTATGGATGGCGTTGAGTACCGCCATGGAAGCCCAGTCCAGGCCGTATTCTGGATTGTTGTAGCCGATTTCCCGCACCACAGAGCGGGCAATTTCCTGAACGTCGACATAGGTTCTGGTGCTGATCTCCCCG
>CAZHSK010000114.1:0-5010 GCA_964535235.1 uncultured Treponema sp.
GTCTTTGTGATGGCGGCGGATCATGGCGTCTGCGCCGAGGGTGTGAGCGCGTATCCTGCCGAGGTTACCGCCCAGATGGTGATGAACTTTGCCGCAGGCGGGGCCGCGATCAACGCGATAGCCGCTTGCGCGGGCGCCCGGGTGGTGATCGCCGACATGGGAGTATCCTCCGAATTGCCTGAAGGGCTCGCGATTCATCGGAGAAAGATCGCCTTTGGAACCAGGAATATGGCGGTGGTTCCGGCCATGACCAGAGTGGAAGCCCTGCGCTCCATCGCCTCGGGCATAGAGGTTTTCGAGGAGGAATACGCCATTTCATCTTTTTCGATCGCGGGGATCGGGGACATGGGTATAGGGAACACCACGGCGGCTGCTGCCATGGCCAGCGTTTTTACAGGGGAGGCTCCCGAAGCGCTGACAGGCCGGGGAACAGGCATAGATGACGAGGCATTTAATAGGAAACTGGCTGTTATAGAAAGGGCGCTCGCCTTGCATCGGCCTCAGGCGAGGGATCCGGTAGGGGTAATGGCCGGGGTGGGAGGTTTTGAGATAGGGGCGATGGCTGGGGTGATTCTGTCCGCCGCGTCGCATCGTATTCCGCTTGTTCTGGATGGGTATATTTCGGGAGCGGCGGCTCTTCTGGCCGCGGGCATCTGTCCGCTCAGCAAGGACTATATGATTGCAGGCCACCTGTCCGCGGACAGGGGACACGGTCTCATGCTCTCGGCCTTGGGATTGAAGCCCCTGTTGGATTTGGGGATGAGGCTGGGTGAGGGCACCGGGGCGGCCTTGGCCATGATGCTCTGCAGGGCCGCCTGCGCAGCCTTGAACGATATGGCCACGATTGAATCGGCCGGTGTAGGTGAAAAATTATGAGGAAGAGTTATATATTGGGATTTATGCTCTTTGCGTTGGCAGGGGTGGCGGTGCTCGCCCAGGGTTCGATGGCTGTTGTCGATTCGTTAGGCGAGTCGTTGCGATTGCCTAAGCCCGCTGCAAGGGTAATCTCCCTGGCGCCGGGTTCAACGGAAGTATTGTTCGCCATTGGAGCGAAGGTTGTGGGGGTGACAACCTACTGTGTATATCCCCCTGAAGCTTTAAAAGTGGAAAAGATTGGCGGTTTTTCGGCCGATTCCATGTCAATGGAAAAAATTCTCTCCCTGCGGCCCGACTTGGTGGTGGATTCGGGGGCTGTTCACGCCGCCTTAATAAAGGAACTATCGCGCTTTGGGATTCCTCATTATTCTTACGACCCGGGATCATTCGATCAGATTGCCCAAGGAATAAGGAACTTAGGCATACTCACCGGGCGGGCTTCCGAGGCGGGCTTGGTGGCTTCGACGATGACGGCCACGATTGAGGATGTGCGGCGCCGCCTGGAATCGGTTTCCAGAGAGAAGCGAAAAACTGTTTTCTGGGAAGTGTATAACGAACCGCTTATGACCTGCGGTTCGGCTACTTTTCAGCATGCCATAGTTGAGGCTGGAGGCGGACGTGATATTTTTTCCGACTTGCCAGGCTCCTGGCCTATGATAAGCGCTGAAGAAGTTATCAAGAGGGCTCCTGAGGTAATCATGGGCGCCGACGATCATGGGGAGGGGCTGAGCCTGGCAGGGCTTCGGGCCAGGCCGGGCTGGAACTTGATTCCGGCGGTGAGAACCGGCGCTGTGATTCTGCTGCCGACGGGTATCGTATCCAATCCGGGGCCGCGGGTGGCCGATGGCGTGATGGCTGTAGCCAAAGCATTGTATCCGGAGCTTTTTAAGTGACCCAAATGTCTAGATCAAGCCGGGTTTTAGCGGGGCGAAGGCGTTCGGGAGTCCTGAGCCTGGCGATCTTTGGTACTGGGGCGCTCTTGGCTTTTCTAGCCAGCCTTTGCATGGGTTCGGTGCCATTGAGGCCTATGGAGGTACTGCAGGCCCTGGGGGCGAAACTATTCGGACTGGAGGGAGTCGACCAGATCACCGTAACGATTGTCTGGCAACTGAGATTTGCCCGAAGTATTCTGGCGGCAGTTGCCGGGGCGGCCTTGGGCGCTTCGGGCGCCGTATTGCAGGGACTTTTCAGGAATCCCCTTGCCGATCCCTACTCCATGGGAGTGTCGGCGGGGGCTTCCCTAGGAGCGGTAATCGCGATAGTTCTTGGGGTTAATATTGGCTTCAGCTTTTTAGGTTCCGTGGAAGTAGCTTCGTTTATCGGTGCTTTGTTGGCTTCATTTTTAGTCTATATGGCCGCCCGGGTGTCCAGGCGGATATCGCCCACCGCGGCTCTGCTTCTTTCGGGCGCGGCGGTGGGTTCCTTCGTATCGGCGGTGGTGGCGCTCATCGTCACGTTTAACGACAAGGATCTCAATACGGTTTTCTACTGGATGCTGGGAGGCTTTGGAGGCAAGGGCTGGATTGATCTGGCCAGCGCCGCGCCCGCCGCCGCCCTATCCCTGGCGGGGGCCTTCTATCTCGCCCGCCCTTTGGACATCCTGGCCGCCGGCGAGGAAACCGCCGGCACCTTGGGCCTGGATGTGGCTTTGCTGCGCCGACTGGCGGTGGTCACGGCCTCTCTTGGGGCTGCGGCGGCTGTGGCCGCCGGCGGCGTGATCGGTTTTGTGGGCTTATTGGGACCCCACTTTGCCAGGCTCATTGTAGGCCCCCTGCATAGAAGGGTCATACCCTTGTCGGCGGCGGCGGGCGCGGTGCTCCTCATGACCGCCGATGCCTTGGCTCGTTCCGTTGCGGCCCCTCTTGAATTGCCTGTGGGAATCGTGACCGCTTTTATTGGCGCCCCTGTTTTCCTTCGTCTATTGAGTAAATCCGGACAGGGGGCATCCCTATGAGCCCATATTCGCCTTTTGAGGCTCCGCGGACAATGAATCAGGATGTTGTCCTCGAAGCGGAAACATTGGCCATCGGCTATCCGGGAAGGCAGCCCGTGGTTTCTGACTTGAGTTTTAGCCTGCAAAGAGGATCCGTGCTGGCGGTGATAGGTCCCAATGGAGCCGGCAAGACAACCCTGTTCAAGGCTTTGGCCGGGGAGTTGCCGCTAGATGCGGGCAGGGTGAAGGTACGAAGACCTGATACTGAGGGTTCCGCCTTTATGGATATGCACAGGCTATCGGCCCGCGCCAGGGCGCGACTGGTGACAAGGGTACTGCAGAACGAGCAGTCAGCCTGGGCTGTGCCTGTGACCGATTATGTACAGGCGGGGCTTTTCGCGGCCGAGGGCTGGTTTTCCCACGATCCGGCCAGGGCGGCCAGGAAGGCTTTGTGGGCCTTAGATGCGATGGGTATCTCGTTCCTGGCCGCCCGGCCCGTGACCGAATTGTCAGGCGGCGAGTTCCGCCGAGTCGTGATAGCCCGAGCATTAGTGCAGGATACGGACATTCTGCTTTTGGACGAGCCAACCGCCGATCTGGATCTGGAGCACCAAATGGAAACCCTGGAACTGCTCCTGGACCTGGCCAAGGCCGGCAAGGCAGTGGCCTTCTCGGTCCACGATCTCAATCAGGCCGCTATGGTGGCCGACCAAGTGCTTCTTCTGGCCAAGGGCAAAGCGGCAGCCCTGGGCACTCCTTCCGAGGTGCTCACCGCCGAGATAATCGGCGCGACCTATGGATCCCGGGTTTTCGTGGGAAGGCACCCCGGGGCAGATATTCCCCAGATTGTGCCGGATCCACAGTGGATGGATAGAATCAGGAATAAACCACATTAAGACATCGCGCTGGATTTTTACAGTCTCTCAAGCGACTATCGCTCTAGAATACTTTTCTCACATACTTCATATCGTAAAAGGAATTCCCCAATGGAATATTAGTTTGGTCCTGCCGTGGCAGGTTGGGGAGACTGGAACCATTCGGGAACATAAAGGTGATTGTACCGTCGGGATTCCTTTTCCAGGATTCATCTTTATTCAAGTTTCCTTCCCACTGCATCGCATCTATCTCGGAAATGTTGGCGGATGGACTTTCATATCGATCTATAAACAGTTTTAGGCATACTGGATCGCCACTGGCGGTATACAAAACGGAAATTTTATGGGGATAATCGCTACCCGGTTCTCCGTTTTTCCTGAAGTAATACTCATCGAACATCATGCCCGGCACGACTGGATACATTTTTTGACCGTTATGCGCCAGTGAATCTATTACGCCGTCCGGGGGATTATGATCTTCTTTCAGCAGTTTTTCCAACTCGACAAACAGCGTGATTACACGTTTGCTTGGATCTTCGGACAATGTGAAGCTTGTGTCTCCCCAGCCAAATTCGGCTTCTGAGAGAGCTAGTTGATTGGCGATCCTTCCCAATTTGGTTCCGATCTCATAGTTATATCCACCGCTGTGTTTATTCATCGGCAGTACAAGTTGTCCCGAATGGGTTGTGCCTGATTCGTCCTTATATTCATATTCTATCGTGGGCAAATACGCGATGAATATCGATGTTACTGGATTTGGTGAATACTTGCTTGAGACTTCAGTGATTTTTGCAAGCGATTCCCCCTTCGCAAGGTCTAGTGCTATGCAATCTGAATCGTTTGCTTTATGGAAAAGTTGTACTAGTGTGTTTCCTCCTCCTTGATCGCCATAAGTGAGGGCTATTGTCGCCAATTTTATGACAAATTTCGTGGGAGTGAACAAATAGGAAGATGGCGATAATGTATATATTCCTTTTCTATCGCTAATGCCCTTGGATAATGTAGTATTGGTAACGCTTTCCAGGGATCGAATATCGAAATACATTAAATCCGAGGCGATGGTTGTCGAGGTACTTGTCGTAGTCTCAGTTTCTGGCAATTCCGAAAAACTACAGCTATTGAAGATTAACATAAGAATGAAGGGTGCGAGTGAAAGATTTTTTTTCATAACGCTTACCTCTTGGATGAATTAGCTGCATACAATACCTGACTAGTTCTAACTGCCAATTATTGCCTCTGTAAATTTTAAACAATCGCCTTAAACCAGTAAAGAGACAGCTTATTGTAATTGTTTGAGTATTAAAATAAATGAACAATTCTTTACAT
>CAZHSK010000115.1:0-4984 GCA_964535235.1 uncultured Treponema sp.
GGACGATATTCAGGCTATATGGCGATTTTTGAATAAAATAGCGTTATTAATGAATTTATTCAAGGGGATATCTTATTTATTCGGGCATATTTTGTATATTTCTTGCATAAATATACATTCAAACAAGATCTGCCAGGCTCCCGTTCACAAGGCTCAGAAGATCGGAAGGAGCGATCAACATCTGCAGGCCCCTTTTCCCCGCGCTTACGGAGATCCTTTCAAAAAGAAGCGCTGTTTCGTCCATGAAAGTGGGCAATGCCTTCTTCATGCCAACAGGAGAACAGCCCCCCCGGACATAGCCGGTGAGTGCTTCCAATTCCTTCAGGGGGAGAAGGGAAACAGACTTGGCACCAAAAGCCACGGCGGCCTTCTTTAAGTCTATTTCGCAGGAACCTGGTATTATACAGACAAACGCGCCTTTGCGTTCCCCTACCAGGACAATAGTCTTGAAAATCCTGTCGGGATCCATGCCGAGTACCCCCGCCACATGAGTCGCCGAAAGATCATCGTCCACCTCATAGGAGAGAAGTTCGAAAGCTATACCAGCGCCTTCGGCTAGCCTCGCCGCATTGGTTCTGTCCGGCTTGCTCATGTCTGCCCTTTCAGCGCTCCGCTCCCGGGTGAAAAACCGTAGCGTGCACTGAGAGCCATGTAATCCCTCGGGGTATCCAGATCCTCGAAAATGCCTTTACAGGTTGTTTTCACATCGATGCAGCGCAAAGTCTCCATCAGCGCTTTAAGACTTTCACCCCTTCGGAGCGCCTGAATTCCAGGTGCAGCGCTATCAGGGATAAACACCGGATGCCCTCGCCGCCCATCGCAAGATGGGAAGATCACCGCCGCCTGTAGTCCGGAAGCCGTCCTGACCCTGGCAGCACCAGCCAGGAGGAGGTAGACTGATGCATCGACGAAGGGCATGTCGGCATGGGCTATGAAAAAGCCTCCATATTCCCCTTTCAAAGCATCCATGCCACAGATGAGGGAACTCACCCTCCCTTCTCTCCAGCGAGTATTATGAGTAATGCTAAGGCTTCTTCCTTTGGTATTAAAACCTTTAAGATTGGTTCGCAGAGCCTCGTCATCCTCGCCGGTCACCACCACCAGGGGATCGCAAAAGGCAGAGGCAGCCTCCAGGGCTCTAACGAGCACTGTCTTTTCGCCCAAAGATAGAAGAAGCTTAGATCGCCCGCCCATCCGAGAGCCAGTCCCTGCGGCCAGAATTATGCAGGGGTAGGGATTAGCTAAGCCTGGATCCATCAGCTACCTTTAGTTGCCTCTGCCAAAATACCGGGATGTCTGAGTCGCAGCGCCTCTAGGCCTTTAGAAATTATTGCCTTCAGCCTGGCAATTTCCTCGGTGGTCTTCCCGGGCGCCGGTCCGCCTGTCTGGGAACGCCGCCTTACACAGGCTTCGGGCTCCAGATAGGCCAGGAAATCTTTCCAAACAAAGTCAGGTTCTCCGAAAGCCGGATGAGCCCGGGTAGCCAGGTTCGCATTGAGTGAAGAAATGCGTAGCCCCTCCCCTACGCATACCTGCACAAGAGCCTTGGCTGCCTGATACGCCGTCCTGAATGGCAAGCCCTTGAAGACCAAGTACTCGGCGACATCGGTTGCCTCCAAAAAGCCCTCATCCACGGATTTCCTCATTCTATCAACCTTGGGCTCCAGCGAAGACACTAAAACCGCGAAGGCCCGCAATGATGCTATGCTTGTCGTTTCTGCATCAAAGAAAAGCTCCTTGTCTTCCTGAAGATCTCTGTTGTAGGCGTAGGAAAGCCCCTTTTGTAGTGTCAGGAGGGCTTGGAGATTGCCGAATACCCTGGAACTCTTGCCGCGGATTAATTCCGCAGGATCAGGATTTCTTTTTTGGGGCATGATCGAAGAACCGGTACTGGCTGAATCGCCCACACGCACAAAGGAATATTCGGTGGAAGCCCAGAGGGCAATATCCTCGCAAGCCCTGGAGAGATGGGCCATGATAATGGCGCAGGATGCAAGGTACTCGGTGGAGGCATCCCTGTCGGCCACCGCATCCATGGTGTTGCGGGAGGGGCGTGCGAAGCCCAGGGCGGCGGCAGTATCCTCCCTGTCCGTGGGCAGACCGGAACCCGCCAGAGCGGCCGAGCCTAGCGGGCACTCGTCGGCCCGGCTGCGCCCATCGCGCAGCCGGGCCGCATCCCGTTCCAACGCGGCGGCCCAGGCCAGAAGATGGTGAGCCAGGGTAATGACTTGAGCCCTCTGAAGGTGGGTATAGCCTGGCATCAGGCTCAGGGTATGCGCCTCGGCTAAATTCAGTATAGCCTCCATGGCTTGATACACTGCGGCCTCGGTTCTGTCGAAGGCCCTGAGTATATAGAGCCTGAAAGCTGCAGCCACTTGATCGTTCCTGCTGCGGCCGGCGTGTACGGCCTTGCCCGCCTCGCCGAGGCGCTTGGTCAGCTCAGCCTCTATAAAACTGTGTACGTCCTCGCTTTCGGGGTCGGGCACGAGTTTGCCCTGGTCGGCCTCTTGCCGCATCGCAGCAAGGCTTGCGACAATGGCCTGGGCCTCTCGAGCCGGCAGAATCCCCCTGCGTCCCAACATGGCCGCGTGGGCTATGGAGCACTCAAGATCCTCGCCCAGCAGTTTTGTGTCCACCGCGAGGGAGGAAAGGAATTTTTCCAGCTCCGGATGGAGACCCGTAGTCGAAACCCCGCTCTGCCATAGTTTTGCCATTATACTTTTCCTTCGTTACCGAGGCTCCTGCAAAAGTGTGCAGACTTTTGCATTTTGCTCTGCCATGATAAATAAAGGCGCCGCAGCCTGTATAGGCTTCGCGGCGCCCCAATTATAGCGTGGTTGAAATTGCCTTGAGTGCCGAGCCTCAGTCGCCAGCAGGAGCAGTATAGCCCGAAGATCCCGGTTTTACCACATCGGGGCCGGCGGCGCTCCCATGTTTGCTTATCCGGGCTTCCAGCCTGGCCCTCACCTTTGTGGGCAGGCCAAAGAGGTTGATAAAGCCCGTAGAATCCTTGTGGGAGAAGAGGGGGCCAGTGGTGAAGCTGGCCAGGCTGGCGTCGTAGAGAGAATAGGGGGAGGAGGCGCCAGCATGGTTAATAGAACCCTTGTAAAGCTTGAGGGTCACCGTGCCAGTCACTACTTCCTGGGTGGAATCCACAAACGCGTTTAGAGCCCTGCAGAGCGGAGAAAACCACTCGCCCTCATAGAGAATCTCGGCAAAGCGCTGGGCCACGGTGAGCTTGAAGGAGAGGGTTTTTTTATCCAGACAGAGCTGTTCCAGCTTGTCATGGGCTTCCATGATGATGGCCCCCCCAGGGGTTTCATAAACCCCCCGGGACTTCATACCGATAACCCGGTTTTCCACCATATCGACAATGCCCACCCCGTGGGCTCCGCCTATTTTATTCAAAGCCTTAACAAGGGCAACGGGATTCAGTCTTTTACCGTTCACCGAAACCGGTACGCCTTTTTCAAATCCCAGAGTAAGGTATTCAGCCTTGTCCGGAGCCTTCTCGGGCGGTACGGACATCTTGAGCATACCCTCCAGCCTGGGCTCGTTAGCCGGGTCTTCCAGGTCCAAGCCCTCGTGGCTTATGTGCCAGAGATTGTCGTCCCTCGAATAGGAATCCGATTTCTTCATAGGCACTGGTATATTGCGTTTTTCCAGGTATTCGATTTCTTCTTCCCTGCTCTGGATATCCCAGATTCTCCAGGGGGCTATCACTTCCATTTCGGGAGCGAAAGCCTTAACACCCAGCTCAAACCGCACCTGATCATTGCCCTTTCCCGTGCAGCCATGGGCTACCGCATGAGCTCCTTCGGCCAGGGCTACTTCGGCTAGGCCCTTGGCCAAGAGAGGACGGGCTGCGGAAGTGCCCAGAAGGTATTTCTTCTCATAAGGACTCCCCGCCTTTACTAAAGCCCAGAGAT
Source organism: uncultured Treponema sp. (assembly GCA_964535235.1). Classification (GTDB taxonomy): domain Bacteria; phylum Spirochaetota; class Spirochaetia; order Treponematales; family Rectinemataceae; genus UBA2256. The sequence continues at coordinate 3,930 of CAZHSK010000115.1, forward strand.
ACTCGGAAACGAATTCTTCTTTCTGATCCAGGCGTATGAATTTCTGGGCGCCCGATGAGAGCGCGCGCTTTTCCATTCCCGCCCAGTCGGCTTCCTGACCTACGTCTCCGCAGACGGCGACAACTTCACAGTCATAGTTTTCTTTAAGCCATGGCACGATCACGGTCGTATCCAGGCCGCCTGAATAGGCTAATACTATCTTCTTCTTCATGGCCGGGATTTTATGCATATATTATGAATATTTCAAGGGGTTTGAAGGATTTTTATGTATATTTATTGAATTTCGAGTTATGTGAATTATGCACCGATGCAGCCTGTAAAGGAAAAGGCCGCCCAGGGAACCCCGGGCGGCCTCTTTACCAACAAGGTTCGAGGAACTTACTTCCACTTCGCGAGATCGAGTTCCTTTTCGGTCTTGGCGACAATCGCGGTACCTGCCATATCTCCCGTGACGTTGATGCAGGTGCGGCCCATATCCAGAAGGGCATCGATGCCAAGGATCATGGCATAGGCCGCGGCTACCGCCGAGCCTTCAGTCACCTTGAGGCCTATGGACTCCAGCACCATGAGGAGCATGATGGCTCCGGCGCCGGGCACGCCTGCGGTGCCGATAGATGCCAGTGTGGCGGTGATTATGACCGTGAGCTGCTGATTGAAGGTCAGGGGCTGGCCGATGGCGTTGCCGATGAACATGGCGCAGACGCCCAGGTAGATGGCCGTGCCGTCCATGTTGATCGTGGCGCCCAGGGGCAAAGTAAAGGAGGAGATCGCACGCGGGGCGCCCAAGTTCTCTTCGGTACAGCGCATGGTGATGGGCAGGGTGCCTGAGGAAGAACGGGTTACGAAGGCGGTAATCATGGCCTCATTGGCCCCTTTCAGGAATTTAACGAAACCCAGCTTGTAGACGGACAACAATCCGCCGTAGACACCCACGAGATGGACAATCAGGCCAATATAGACAGTGAGAGTGACGATGAGGAGGGGGCCGATGGCCTTGGGACCCTGCTGGGCGAATACCTGGGCGATAAGGACGAATACGCCGATAGGAGCGTACT
>CAZHSK010000116.1:0-4931 GCA_964535235.1 uncultured Treponema sp.
ATCGATCTCCAGGCCGCCCAAAAGGGCATACAGATCGGGGCTCGCATGGAATGCCACAGCCATTGTAAAGCGGGCTCGGATGCCCTCGTCGATCCTGTCGTCGGCCACTGTCACGCTGAAACCCAGGTAATCGGCGAGTTTGGCAAGAGCCAGACCCACATGTCCTGCCCCTACGATGAGGATTTTTCTTTTGGACAAGACGACATCGATAAAAACTTCCAAAGATCCGCCGCAGTACATGGCTATGCTGTCATTGGACCCAGTCTCGGTATTGAGTTCGTAGCGCAGGATTCTGGATTGGCCTAAGACGATGGAATTCTGGGCATCAGAGATAACCCGGGTTTCCAGAATGCCGCCCCCAATGGTTCCCAGGGTGCTGCCATCGGCCCTAACAAGAAGACGCGCCCTTGTTCGGGGCGTGGAGCCTGAACTGGAAAGGATGCTCACCAGGGCGAAGGCTCTGCCCTGGGCGCTTAAGCTTCCTGCCTCGGCAAAAACGGCAGCGTCTTCAGTCATGTACTTATACCCTTCTGTAGGCCTTTATCTTATCACGCAGGTAGTTATGGAGCGAATCCCTGGGCACCCTATCCTGGAGCATGCTGTCCCTGTCCCTGACGGTTACGGTACCGTCTTCCTTGGATTGATAGTCTATCGTGACGCAGTAAGGTGTACCTATCTCGTCCTGGCGGCGGTAGCGCCTGCCAATGGCTCCGGACTGGTCGTAATCGGTGGCATAGTCTTCTTTGAGCTCCGCCCTGATATCCTTGGCCAACTCGGCGAGGCCGTCCTTCTTCATAAGTGGCAGGACCGCCACGGTGACGGGTGCTACCAGGGGATGGAAGTGGAGTACTGTTCTCCAGTCATCATCGTTGCCCTTGTCGGCTACTTTCTGATCTTCGTAGGCGTCGCAGAGGAGCATGAGGACTTGCCTGGTGAGTCCGGCGCTGGTTTCGATGATGTAGGGGATGTAGCGGGCGTTGCCGTTATCCTGATCGATATACTGCATATCCTTGCCTGAGAATTCCTGGTGCCTGGTAAGATCGAAGTCTGTCCTGTTGTGCACCCCTTCCAATTCTTTAAAGCCCATGGGGAATTCGTACTCGATATCGTAGGCATCCTTGGCGTAGTGAGCCAGCTCGTCCTTGCCGTGACGGTGCCAGCGGAGCTTGTCCATGCGGACACCCAGCTTTTCGTAGTAAGCCCAGCGCTGTTCCCTCCAATAGTCGAAAAACCTGTCGTCATCGCCGGGTTTGACGAAGTACTGCATTTCCATCTGCTCGAACTCACAAGTTCTGAAAATGAAGTTCTTGGTGACTATCTCGTTGCGGAAGGCCTTGCCCACCTGGGCGATGCCGAAGGGCACCTTCATGCGGTTGGACTGGACGATATTTTTATAGTTGACATAGATGCCCTGGGCGGTTTCGGGGCGCAGATAGATAAGCCCGCTGCCGTCGTCCACGGGGCCGATGTTGGTCTTGAACATAAGGTTGAACTTGCGAGTGTCGGTGAGCTCGCCCCCGCAATCGGGGCACTCTTTGCGGGCCAGTTTGTCCTGGTCCATCTGATCGGCCCTGAAACGGGTTTTGCACTTTTTGCAGTCCACCAGGGGATCGGTAAAGTTTTCCACATGTCCTGATGCTTCCCATACCCTCGGATGCATGAGTATGGCCGCATCCAGGCCAACTATGTCATCGTGGAGCTGGGTCATCTCCTTCCACCAGAAACGGGACACCCGGTTTTTCAGCTCGATGCCGTTGGGACCGTAGTCCCAGGCTCCCGACTGTCCGCCATAAATCTCCGAGGACTGGTACACGAAGCCTCTCCGCTTGGCCAGTGAGACGATCTTTTCCATTGTGAGCGCGCTGTCCATACGATTGCTCCTATCCACGAGGAACGCGGAGCGTTCCTCGCCGCGATCGGCCTCGCCGATCGCGAAGGCCCTGATTTCACACCACCGACGGTTACGGCGGCGCGCCTGCGCGGGGCATGGTCGGCAGCGCTGGCCTTGGAGCACTGCGATGTCCCGGAGGTGGCGCGAGGATAGACGCGAAATTTTTAGGAAAGGCGGCTGTCCGTGAGCGCGTGAGCTGATTATAGAGAAAAGCGCGGGCCTGTTCTAGCGCAGGCTTGCTGCAACCAAAATAAAAGGGCTGTCCAACCTTGTTCTTTTTGGACAGCCCCGTTTTCCACGCCCGAAGGCGGCAGGAACTAATTATTCCGAATAGAATCGAGCGAAGCTCAGGGCTCCACGGTAGCCCGGTACACCTGCTGTCCACCCTTCATTTCAATGATGACCACCGACTTGACGGGGTTTCTGTTTTCATCGTAGCGGATCTGTCCGCCCACGCAGGCCAGGTCTGTGGTTTTCAAGGCATCGCGGATGGCTTCGTTATTGGTTTTGCCAGCCCGCTTGATGGCGTCCAGAAGGATGTTCATGCCGTCGTAGGCTAGCACTGCCAGGGCGTCGGGAGCGGCGCCGAACTTAGTCGTGTACTTGCTGACGATATCCTGCACGACAGGTCTGGTGTCGTCCTTGGAATAGTGGTTGGTGAAGAAGCCGCCCTCGACTGCGTCGCCGCCGATATTGACCAGCTCCGAGGAATCCCAGCCGTCACAACCCAGAAGGACACCTGTGTACCCGAGTTCCCTGATCTGCTTGGCGATGAGGCCCACGTCATTGTAATACGCGGGGATATAGACAGCCTCCGGCTTGGCCTGGACTATCTTGGTGAGTTGGGCTTTAAAGTCGGTGGCACCGGAGGGATAGCCCTCGCTGGCGAGGACTTGTCCGCCCAGGGAGACCAGGGAAGCGCTGAAGGTTTCGGCCAGACCCTTGGAATAATCATTGCCCAGGTCGAAAATAACACCGGCGTTGAGCAGGGTTAAATTCTCCACCGCGAATTTGGCCATTACCGAGCCCTGGAAGGGATCGATAAAGCAGCTCCGGAAAATATAGTCACCCACCTGGGTTACCTTTTCGTTGGTAGCCGTGGGAGTCATCATGGGAACCTTGGCCGCCTGGGCGATAGGAGCGCCAGCCAGTGCAACCCTGGAGGTAATGCCGCCCAGAATGGCGACTACCTTATCCTGCTCAATCAGCTTGCTGAATACCGCCGCGCCCTCGGCCGGATCGCCCTTGTCGTCTTCGACAATGAGCTTGACCTGCTTGCCCAACACTCCGCCCGCGGCGTTCCACTCCTCCACGGCAAGACTCATACCGTTCTTGGTGGATTGGCCGAAGGTGGCAGCCTCGCCGGTGAGGGGCGAAATACCGCCAATTTTTATCTCCGAGGCCTTTCCGCCTCCACACGATGTCAGCGCGAACGCTGCGGCAACCATGACTGCGAGTACGATAATCGTTCCACGCGATTTCATGTCTCCTCCTTGTACCTCTGTCTATACTTCACCGGACACAAGCCGGTTTGTTTCGAGAATGGGGGAAATAAGTGCCCCTGTTTAAATGACTTTCTTCGCTATTTTAGCCCAGCTGTCTCTCAGGGATACTGTCCTGTTGAAGACAAGCTTGCCATGGACAGAATCGCTGTCCATGCAGAAATATCCCAGGCGCTCAAACTGCACGGAAGTCCCTGGCTCCAGCCTGGCCAAGGCTGGTTCGCCCCGGGCATCCTGGATGATTTCCATGGAATTCTCCGAGAGATTATCCATGAACGAGCCTCCATCGGGCAGATCCATGGGGCGCTCGGCTTCGAAAAGATGATCGTAGAGACGCGTTTCCAGGCTGCAGGCTTCTTGGGCAGAAACCCAATGTATGGTGCCCTTGACCTTTCTGTTGTCTGGAGCGTCCCCTCCCCTGGTCGCAGGGTCGTAGCTGCAGTGCACCCTCAGGATCTCACTCGTGATGGGATCCTTGTCCAGTCCGGTGCAGGTAACGATATAGGCATAGCGCAGGCGCACTTGATTGCCCGGGAATAACCTGAAGTATTTTGGCGGCGGTACTTCCTGGAAATCTTCCCTTTCTATCAAAAGCCTTCCTGAGAAAGGAATCTGCCTTTTGCCCTTGTCCGGGTCCTCGGGGTTGTTGACTGCCTCCAACATTTCAACCTTGCCCTCGGGCCAGTTGTCGATGACAAGCTCCAAGGGACGCAGAACCGCCATGTAGCGAGATGCCCTCTTGTTGAGATCCTCCCGCAGACAGTGCTCTAAAAGCTGTATATCCACCATGGAATCGGTTTTGGCAATGCCTATTCGCCCGAGAAAGTCCTTGATGGCTTCGGGCGTATAGCCCCTACGACGCAGGCCAGCCAGGGTGGGCATGCGGGGATCGTCCCAGCCGGATACCTTTTTTTCCCTCACGAGCTTTATAAGCCAGCGTTTGGAGAGTACCGTATGGGTCAGATTAAGCCGAGCGAATTCGATCTGCCTTGAGGGGAATACCTCGCAGTGCTCGATAAACCAATCGTAGAGTGGCCTGTGAATCTCGTATTCCAGCGAGCACAGGGAATGGGTGATTCCCTCAATGGCATCCGAAAGAGGATGCTGGAAATCATACATTGGGTAAATGCACCAGGCTGTCCCGGTTCGATAATGGGGTTCTCTCCGGATCCTGTACATGACCGGATCGCGCATGAGGAGATTGGGATGGGCCATGTCTATTTTGGCTCTTAGCGTTTTCAGTCCATCGGGAAATTCCCCTGCCCTCATCCTTGCGAAGAGGTCCAGGTTTTCTTCGACGCTTCTGTCGCGATAGGGGCTGTTCCTGCCGGGTGGGGTGTAGGTTATGTTATTCTTGTCGGGCACATTGGTGCCCCTATATTCCTTGATCTGCTCCTCGTCCAGGTCGTCCACGTATGCCAGCCCCTTGCTGATCAGAAGCCGGGCCAGCTCATAGAGTTTCTCGTAATAGTCCGAGGCGTAATATTCCCTGTCCTGCCAATCGTAGCCTAGCCAGCGGACATCCCGCTTTATGGCCT
>CAZHSK010000117.1:0-4908 GCA_964535235.1 uncultured Treponema sp.
ATACTCGACCCCGGCACCCGCATAGGCTGGATGCTCGCCAGGCCCGATATCATCGATAAATTCGTCACCGCCAAGCAATCCATGGACCTCTGCACCAGCCCCTTTACCCAGCTCTGGCTGGCCGAATACATGGCAGCGGGCAAGATGGAAGAGGTGGTAGGCAAAACCAGAGCCCTGTACCAGAAAAAGCGCAGCTTCATGCTCGAGCAGCTCGATCACTATATGCCTGCCCGAGCCGACCTCTCCTGGACCAAGCCCGAAGGCGGGCTTTTCCTTTGGCTTACCCTGCCCTCCTCACTCAACGCCGACGATCTTCTGTACAAAGCCATCGAGAAAAAGGTCGCCTATGTCTCCGGCTCGGCCTTCTATTTCGACGATCCCGAGCACAACTCCATGCGGATCAACTTCTCCTACTCATCCCTGGAGCAAATCGAGGAGGGAGTCAAGCGCCTGGCTTTGGTGATCAAGGAAGCCCTGACTTAAACCGCGGCACTAGCTGGCTGCAAGCCCCGCGGCAATCCACCTCGGGCTTGCAGCCAGTGCCAATCTTTGCGTTTTCTCCACATTTTTCTCCAATTCAGTTGCTCACGTCGCCTTTTCTTAGCTATTTTTATACTCGAACGCAGTTCCAAAACAGGCTGAAGGCCGCATAAGCCAAATCGGGCGCTTTTACAAGGCCCAGAAAAGCCTAATGGAACCAGGCTGAGGAGTAACCATGTCTATCATCGAAGTACGGGATGTAAAAAAAACCTACCCCCTGGGTAAAGTAGAAGTACATGCGGTAAAGGGCGTTAGCTTTTCCATCGAAAAAGGCGACTTTATCTCCATCGCTGGCCCCTCAGGCTCGGGCAAGTCCACCATCCTCAACATGATAGGACTTATCGACAAGCCTAGCGCGGGCGAAGTCCTTATAGAAGACAGGCCTACTTCCGGACTCTCGGACCAGGAACTCACCCGACTGCGCCACGAAGTTCTAGGCTTTATATTCCAGAGCTTCAATCTTATTCCCGTGCTCAATGTATGGGAAAATATAGAATTCCCCCTCCTCCTAGGCAAAACCAAGGTATCGGCGACCGAAAAAAAGGAATGGATTGATTGGCTCATCGATGAAGTGGGCTTAGGCGATTGGCGAACCCACAAACCCAACGAACTCTCGGGCGGTCAACGCCAGCGCGTCGCCATAGCCAGAGCCCTGGTCACTAAACCGGGCATAGTGCTAGCCGACGAACCCACCGCCAACCTGGACTCCAGTACCGGCGAGCAGATTATCGAACTCATGAAGAAAATCAACCGTGAACTCAATACCACCTTCATCTTCTCCACACACGACGCCAAGATCGTTGAGGTAGCCGACCACATCATCAGACTCAAGGACGGTCTTATCGTGGAGAATAAAAGAATGAGCGGAGCGGGGAGCCCCGATCAGGTCCGGGAGTAGGCCATGTCCGCAATTCTACGCATAGCCTTCCGCAACCTCTTCGAACATCGTTCCAAGAGCCTCATCATTGGTATACTCCTCGCCCTGGGCTCCATGATCCTGGTAGTGGGCAATGGCTTTATCGATGCCTCCCGTCAGGGGATACGAAGCTCCTTCACCGAAAATTACACCGGCAATGTATTCATCTCGGGCATATCCCAAGATGGCGATGTTTCACTCTTCGGCGTCAGCTCCCCCGGCGGCCTGGCCGCTACGCCCATAATACCCCAATTCGACACTATTATGGCCCAGCTGAAAGCATCGCCCCAGGTAGAGAGCTTTACCAGCCTGGCTACAGGCTTCGGCATTGCCATGCGGGACGATGGTTCGGGCACCCTCACCGCAGAGACACAAAGCGCTGAAGAAGAGACCGAAGAAGATGAAACGTCCAGCGAAACCGCCATGGCCCGCTTTCTCTTCTTTTTCGGCATAGACCCGCAGAATTACTGGAAGGTCTTCGACTCCACCGAAATTACCTCTGGCGAGGCGCTCAAACCGGGACAGACAGGCTTGGTCATCAACGAATCCCAGCTTACAAAGCTGTCCGGCTGGATGAAGCGGGAGCTCAAGGTTGGCGACAAACTGATAGTCCAAGGCTTTTCCTCCGGCGGCATGAAGCTTAGAGAAATTCCCCTTATAGGCACCTACAAGCAAAAGGGCGAATCCACAACTCCGGAGCAGATGGCTTTTTTAGACATAAACACCCTCAGGGTCATGACAGGCATGACCGTGGGCGCCAATGAAGATATCAGTCTCGATGAATCCCAAACCGCAATGCTAGCCGCTGATGATTTCGACGCCCTTTTCGGCGAGGACCTCTTCGAAGATGCCCCCACCTCCGGCGGCTTCAACGAACTAGCCCTCCAGACCCAGCTGGCCGATACCAGCGCTCGTGAACTTGCCAACACAGCCGACACAGGAGCCTGGCAATTTATAGTAGTCCGCACCACGAGTGAGGCCGCCGCTGCTCCCCTCATAGCCAACCTCAATAAAAGCTTCGCCGAGCAGGGAATCGCCGCAAAGGCAGGAGATTGGCTGGCTGCCGCAGGCCCTTATGGACAGTCGGTGGACGTCATCCGTATCGTCTTCACCATTGCCATCATCATCCTCTCCATCGTGGCCATAATCATCATCATGAACACCTTCGTCATCTCGGTGATCGAGCGAACCGGCGAAATAGGCACCATGAGGGCCATAGGCGCGGGGCGGGGCTTTATCCGACGTCTTTTCGCCGCCGAAGCCCTGGTGCTCGCCGGAACATTTTCCTTCCTGGGCGCAGGTCTTGGCACTTTGGTAACCCTGATCCTGAAAGCCCTTCGTATCGAAGCAGGCAACCCCTTCCTGGAAGTCCTTTTCGGGGGCACCTACCTTTCACCCTTTGTCACCCCCGTCAATTTTATAAGCGCCCTGCTCGCCATGCTGCTGGTAGGCTATCTAGCCCACCTGTACCCCGTATCGGTAGCCCTGAGAATTCAACCCGTCAGGGCTATGCAGCAGGAATAGGAGCGAAATAATGAACTACATCATACCCCGCATAGCCTTGCGAAACCTTTCACGGCAAAAAAAGCGCAGTTTTCTCTTAGGCGGCGCCATAGCCTTCGGCATAATGATAGTAACCCTCATAAACGGATTCGCTGGTGCCTTTATCGAGAACGTATCCGAGAATTTCGCCTATCTCATGGCAGGTCATGTCTTTGTCCAAGGAGCAGAAAAAACCCCCTCGGGCAAGCGTCTCTCCGTGATCCGCGACGATTCCATCATCTTCTCCGCGGTTCGGGATTCAGGCCTCAGCTATGAGTTTGCCACCAAGACCAGTGAAGTTTCAGCCTCCCTGTTTTTTGAAGGCAAAACCATACGCCAAAATCTCACAGGCTTGGATTTGGCCACCAACCTCTTCCTGCGCGAAAGGGTTGTCCTGCGCCAGGGATCCTGGGATGCAATCGGCCCCGATTCCATAATTCTCTCGGAAAAAATCGCCTCCCGTCTCAATGTCCTGCCCGGTGACAGAATAACCGCCAGCTTCCAGACCCTCACGGGACAGAACAACATCGCGGATTACACGCTAGCGGCCATAAGTGTGGACTCGAGCATCATAGGGTCCACCATGGCCTATGTGGATCTAGCCTATATCAACCAAACCATAGGTCTAAAGCCTGAAGAATACATGGCCCTCGGCTTTATGCTGGGCGACCTCAAGGCAGCCGAAGCCTTTGCAACCAGGCTTTATACATCCATGTCGGGCATGGGTATACAGCTCTTCGAACGATCTGCCAACGAAGAAGGTTCCGCCGCAACGCCCTTCCAGGCCATGATGCGCGCCCAGCGCAGCGAAGACTGGGAAGGCAGCCGCTACAGCGTCTATACTATCGACGACATCGTCTCTCAAGCCAAACAGATCGTAGTAGCCTTAGACGGAGCCAGCCTGGTTATTTTGCTAGTCCTCTTCGCCATCGTCATGATCGGCATCAACAACACCTTCAGAATGGTCATGTACGAGCGCATCAAGGAAATAGGCACCATGCGCGCCGTAGGCGTCCAGCGCAAGGAAATCAGGTCACTATTCCTCAATGAAGCACTCTTTCTGGCACTGGGCGGAGCGTTGGCCGGCATCGCCCTTGCCCTCATCGCCATGAGCCTGCTCTCGCTCATCGACTTCGGAATGAACACCCCGGCCTTCATGATCATGAAAAACGGCCATCTCTCATTTTTCGTGCCCCCCTTGAGGGCAGTCTTCAATGTAGCGATCATCGCCGCCCTTACACTTCTGGCGGCCTACTTCCCGGCCAAGGCGGCTGCCAAGATGGAGCCCGCCGTAGCCCTAAGGACAGCTAAATGACTAAAGCATCAGTGAATACACAGAGAAAATCCAGGCGTAGCGCGCCCCTGCTCGCAATCGTAGCCCTTTCTTTCCTATGCCTCGGAATACCCCTTGGCGCCCAGGGATTGAGCATCTCGGAAGCAGAAAAAATATTGGCCGAACTGGACGACCTGGGCAACTTTCCAGGCAAGGACTACTCCGCCCTCTTTACCATCGTCTCGGAAAAACCGGGTGAAAAGCAGAGCGTATCCCAGGTGAGGGTATTCAGGCGCGACTCGCGCAATCAATTCAGCATCCTCGTAATGCTGCCTGAAGTGAACAAAGGCCAGGGCTACCTGCGTGAAGACGACAATGTATGGTTTTACGATCCCACTAGCCGAAAATTCTCCCACTCCTCCATAAAAGAAAACCTGCAGAATAGCGAAGCCAAAAACGCGGATTTCACCGCTTCTTCGCTCCAAGACGACTACGGCATCCAGAGCATAGCCGAGGGCAAGCTGGGCCAATATCCGGTGTGGATTCTCGAACTCAAGGCTAAGAACAATGAAGTCCCCTATGAACTCTTGAAGCTCCATATCCGCAAGGACAGGACCATGCTCCTCAAGGAAGAAGC
>CAZHSK010000118.1:0-4864 GCA_964535235.1 uncultured Treponema sp.
GCTTAAAAAGCTGGCGCTGGAAGGCGGCGACACGAGGGCCTTCAAGATCAACGACCCTGATTATCAGGTCTATCTTATCTTTATGGAGGATTCCACCCGCACCAGAGAATCCTTCAGGAACGCAGCCAAGTTCTTAGGCTGCAGAACCAACGTTTTCGATGCCGCATCCAGTTCCTTCAACAAGAACGAATCCATAACCGACGCAGTCAAAATGCTCTACGGCTATTCAGCGGATTCCTGTTTTATAATGCGCACCAAGCTGGAAGGCACCTGCCGCTGGCTTCAGGGCGCCCTGGCCCGTTATGCCGAAATTTCTGGCAGGCCGAGACCGGGTTTTATCAACGGCGGTGACGGTAAACACGAGCATCCCACCCAGGAATTGCTGGACGAATTCTCTTTTCTCGAGCACATGAACTGGAAGGAAGACCATATCCACCTGGCGCTCACGGGCGATCTCTACCACGGCAGAACCATACACTCCAAGGCCGATGGATTGAGAGTGTTCAAGAATGTGGAAGTCGACCTCATAGCCCCTGAACTGCTTTCCATGCCTTCCTACTATGTGGACAAGATGAAGGCTAACGGTTTTTCAGTGCGACAGTTTGAATCCCTGGATGAATACCTGGCCTCAGGTAAGGTAGCGCCTATCTGGTACTTCACCCGTCTTCAGCTGGAGCGCATGGGTGAATCGGTGCTTGAGCGAGCCCCGAGCCTGCGGCGGAGCGTAACGTTCCGAAAGGACATGCTGGGTCTTGTGCCGGAAAGCACCCGCTTTTACCACCCCCTGCCCAGGGACAGGATGTATCCGACAATTCCCTCCTTCCTGGACGATCTGCCCTTGAACGGCTGGGATGCCCAGTCATCCAACGGGTATTGGACGAGAATAGTCGAGATCGGCATGGTTTCTGGTCTGCTCGGAAAGGATTTCGAGGGCGCCTTCGCCATGGAGCCTGAGATTGTCGAGGACTTTATTCTGGAAGCCAATGTCCAGGAGCACAGCAAGCCTGAGTACAAGGTGGGCATTAAGCCGGTGGAAGAGGGCATAGTCATAGACCATATCGCGTCGGGACAGCCTGTAGAAGTCATCTGGAGCAATATCGAGGCGGTGCGGAAAATTCTCAAGCTTAATGTGCGTTCCAGCCAGGGCGTCTACCATTCGTTCAAGGGCCCTGAAGTGTACAAGGGTATAATTTCTCTGCCCGACATAATCAGCTTCGGCGAAAAAGACCTCAAGAAGTTGGCCGCCATTGCTCCGGGCTGTACGCTCAACCTCATCAGAAACTCCAGGGTAGCCAAGAAGTTCAGGCTTTCCATGCCGCCCAGGATCTACGGTTTTGACGAAATCTCCTGTAAAAACGAAAATTGCGTATCCAACCCCAAGCACAACGAGGGCGTCCCCACAGAATTTCTGCGAAAATCGGGATCTACCTTCGTCTGCCGCTACTGCGAGAAGGAGCACAATTTCAGGGATATCTGGGATATTTGAGCAATACTACCGGGTTCTCCTATATTCATGCATTAGAATGGCCGCGGCCACCGACACGTTGAGCGAATCCACATGGCCTATCATGGCGATGGACACAAGATTGTCCACCCTCTCGGCTAAAAGCCGGGATAGGCCTTCACCTTCATTGCCCAACACGAGACAGCACCGATCGCTGAAAAGCTGCCTTTCCACTGCCGGCCCTGCCATATCGGCGCCATACGTCCAGAACCCTGCCTTTTTTATTTTTTCCAGCGCGTCGGCCAGGTTCTGCACCACCACCAGGGGTACCCACGCCGACGCGCCCGCGCTGGCCCTGGATACCGCATCGCTCATGGGAGAGGCTCGCCTGGAAGGCACGACGACAAAACTGGCGCCGAAGGCGTCCGCCGACCTCAGGATGGCGCCCAGGTTCTGTGGATCTTCGATATGATCCAGCACCAGCACAAGGGCTTGAGCCGGAGCCGCCGCCAGCAGTTCGTCGAAACTCGCCTTTCGGCCACCTTGCCCTTCGGGAACAACCAGGACTATGCCCTTGTTCTCCGGATCTATCCTGTCCAGGGCTTCCTGGCTTGCTGACTTATGTGGCACTGACTTTTTCGCTGCCAGATCCAGAATATCCTTGATCCTGGGGCCTCTTCGCTTCGCCCCTTCCCCTTCTGCTACGAGCAGACTTACGCCTGCGCTTTCGCTGCGAAGGATTTCCAGAATTCCGTGAAGACTGCTGATGTAACTCATGGACTCAGGGCATCACGGTGAATTCTTGGACAAGCTGTACCGCGCTCTCCACGTGAAGCACCCCCGAGACATCATGGGCCGCCGCGAGGGCGGAATCTATGGAGGATTGGGCATTGGCGACACCGTGCAACACCACGGATCCCCTCTCCACTGTGGCCTCCAGAAAATGAACCGGGATTTTTCTGGAATAGATAATCTCCGTAACCACCTTCTGGGCGAGCACCAGATCGGCTATCTTCTGAATCCCCGCCTCTTCCTTTTCCTTGTCGATGTAAACTTTACGCAAAGAATCGATGGCCACGGCCGCATGGACAGGATCGGTACCGCCGGTATTGATGGTTAAGTCATACTCCCGCGCATCGGTCCAGTTGGTGGAGAAAAAGTACTTGTGGAAGCCGCCCCTGTCGTGGTCGCTTTCCTCCAGAATCTGAAGCGCTCTTTTATTGTCGCATTCGTACAGCTGCTTGGCCCTTTCCACCCTCACCGCTATAGGTGCCGTGATCTTCACCGATACGGCATGCTGTACGCCCCTGATGATGGCATACGCACCCCTGCCCATTATGATACAGTTATTCTCCTGGGCCGCTTCCAGTATGGCCGTCTTCAGGAAATGCAGATAATCGTCCCTCTGTTGAGAGAGCGAGGCCCAGAAACCGGGATTTTTCTCGTCGTATTTCTCCCGCTTTTCGGCGCTTATACCGATGGAGTTGAGTTTGCTCTCCAGATATTCTTTGTCGATCAACGTATACCCGGAGATTTTAGCCAACTCCTGGGCTGTCTCTTCACCGAGGGATGCCAGTTCTCGCGCGATAGTTATTATTGCCATATATGTCCCTCCTGGGACTACTGTATAGTTATTGCACAGTAAAGTCAAATTTTTTATACTGCGCCCCTATGGAAAAGCTGGGTGCCCTCGCGGCCTTCGCCACCGCGGTCTGTTGGTCGATCTCCCCTATTTTCTTCGAGAGCGCATCACGCAAGGTAGGTGCCCTGGCGGTCAACTTTTGGAAGGTCGTCTTCTCCCTCTTCCTTCTGGCCTTGGCCGGCCTCTTGAGCCGCGGCATGCCTCTGCCTCTGGACGCGGGGCTCAGCACATGGTTTTACCTTATTATTTCTGGCCTTATAGGATTCGTGATCTCCGATTACTTCCTTTTCAATGCCTACATACTCGTAGGCTCACGAATAGCCATAATATTCCAGGCCCTTACCCCTCTCTTTACAGCCCTGTTCGCCTTTATTTTCTTGGGTGAACGCATGATGATAAGCCAGCTGCTGGGTATGGCGGTAGTAATATACGGAATCCTCATAGTCGTATTCTCGCGCCAAAAAGGCTCCTCTAGTCGAGTCGCTGCACCGACCTTCTCCGCCAAGGGTTATGTCTTTTCCTTCTTTGCCGCCCTTTTTCAGGCTGCGGGCTTGATATTCTCCAAGATCGGGGTAAAAAACTACGATGTGATAGCCGGCAGCCAGATAAGAATAATCGCCGCCATTATCGGGCTGGGAATCCAGGCTGTCATCCTAGGCCAGCACGACAAGGTATTCAGGCAGACTCCCAAAGAGAGGGTAGCGTTTAAAAACATAGGCGCCGGCGCCGTATTCGGCCCCTTTTTGGGCGTAACCCTGTCACTGCTGGCGGTGCGCTACACCCAGGCCGGTACGGCTTCAACCCTCATGGCCCTCACGCCAGTGCTCATTATCCCGCCGAGCATCTTCATACTCAAGCAAAAGGTAAAAGCCTCGGAGTTTATCGGCGCGGCGGTAGCGGTAAGCGGCGCGGCCCTCTTTTTTCTCCTTTAGGCAAGGACAGCATCGATTCGCCGCCGCTCGTGAAAAACCCTAGAATAGGCTATACTATGCAAAGTAAAAGGAGGGCATCATGAAAGCTCTCGTAAAACGAAAGGCCGAAGCCGGACTATGGATGGAAGAAATTCCTATCCCCGAAATCGGCGACAACGATCTACTTATCAAGATCAGAAAAACCGCCATCTGCGGTACCGATGTACATATCTGGAAATGGGATCCCTGGGCTCAGCGCACAATACGGCTCGGAATGACCATAGGCCATGAGTTCATCGGTGAAATCGTCGATATGGGACGCTCGGTAACGGGCTACAAGCTTGGAGAAAGAGTGTCGGGCGAGGGGCACCTAGTGTGTGGAGTCTGCAGGGCTTGCAGGGCTGGCAAGCGCCATCTCTGTCCCAATACCGTTGGCGTGGGCGTAAACAGGGACGGCTGCTTCGCTGAATACCTCGCCCTCCCCTCCTCCAATGCCTGGCACATCCACGACTCCATCCCCGACGAAGTCGCATCTATCTTCGACCCCTACGGCAACGCCACCCACACCGCCCTTTCCTTCGACATGATCGGCGAGGACGTGCTTATAACCGGCGCAGGCCCCATAGGTTGCATGGCCGCAGCCATTTCCAAGCATGTGGGTGCCCGAAACGTGGTGATCACCGACGTAAATCCCTGGCGCCTGGAGCTTGCCTTAAAGATGGGAGCCACGAAAGCCGTGGACGTATCCAAAGAATCGCTCAGGGATGTCCAGAAGGAACTGGGCATGGTGGGCGGCTTCGACATCGGCCTTGAAATGTCCGGCAACCCCCAGGCTTTTGAGCAGATGATAGACAATATGTACAACGG
>CAZHSK010000119.1:0-4789 GCA_964535235.1 uncultured Treponema sp.
ACAATGGCTCCCTTGTAGGCATCGTAATGGGAGTCGAATATAAGGGCTTGCAGAGGGGCTGATGAAGAGCCCTTGGGCGCCGGAAAACGCTGGACGATGGCCTCGAAGAGCGCATCGATGCCAATGCCCATCTTGGCCGACACTGCCAAGGCGGCCTCCCCGTCCAGTCCCAAGTCCTTGTCGATCTGGCTTCGCACCGAGTCTACGTCGGCGGCAGGCATGTCGATCTTATTGATAACGGGGAGAATTTCCAGATCATGTTCCAGCGCCATGTACATGTTGGACAGGGTCTGGGCCTGGACACCCTGGGTGGCATCGACAACCAGGATAGCGCCCTCGCAGGATGAAATAGCCCTGGACACCTCGTAGGAGAAGTCCACGTGGCCTGGGGTATCCACCAGATTGAGGGTGTAGGTTTTTCCATCGGCGGCTGTATAGGGAAGCGTTATCGCCTGGCTCTTGATGGTGATTCCCCTCTCCCTTTCTATGTCCATATTGTCCAGCATCTGGCTTTGCATCTTGCGGGCATCCACCAGCTGGGCTTTTTCGATAAATCGATCGGCCAGGGTGGACTTGCCGTGGTCTATATGAGCAATGATGCAAAAATTCCTGATGAGATCCTTGTCGTGCATTGTCATATTCTACAGGAAAGTCCCCTCCAGCGCAATTGCGCGAGCCTGGCCGGACAGGTATAGTAGCCCCATGCTAGAAGGTTTCAAGAGTCTCCCGCGCAACGCCAAGGCCTGCATAGCCACAGAACCGCTCTGGGCTATGTTTGCGCCCACCACAATCTATTTCATGCCTCTGTTTCAGAAACAGCTAGGCCTTACCGAACTGGAGATGGGCAGCCTCAATTCCATCAATATTGCCGCAGGGCTTCTCTTCTACCTTTTTGCCGCTCCCATTACCAACAAGCTGGGCCGCAGAAGGACCAGCTTCCTCTTCGATTTCGCAGCCTGGACCCTGCCCATGATCCTGTGGGCAATGGCCAGATCTTACGCCTGGTTTCTCTTCGCCACCATCTCCAATGCAGTTGTGAGAATAATCTATGTCTCCTGGAACCTCCTTCTATCCGAGGACGCCAACGAAGCCCAGCGACCAGCCATATTCGGCTACATCAATGCCATAGGCTCTCTGGGGGGCATCACAACCCTAGCCGGCGGTCTTCTTATACAGAAGTACGGCGTGCTTCCAGCCATGCGGGGCCTTTTCTGGGGCGGAGCCGCAAGCATCAGTGCCCTCTTTATCATCCGCTATTTCTTTAGCAGGGAAACAAAGGTTGGCGAGTACATGATGGCCAGGACCAAGGGAGAAAGCCTCTTGCGTCTGGTGGGGCGGCAGTTGCCTGGAGCCCTCCACGCCATGAAAGACCCTTTTTTCCGAAGGATGACGGGCATCTACTTTATCGGCAATGCCATCCTTTCCATAGACTTTTTTAGGGTGCTCTTTCTAAAGGACGTAAAAGCACTCAACCCATTCACCGTATCCCTCCTCCCCGCCCTGGGCGCTGTCCTTTCCTTTATAGTCTTCTTTGTAATCCTGCCTAGGCGAAAGGGACAGAAGGATAAAAAAAGCCTGACATTCGCCTTTCTCGCCTGCCTTGTAGCCCAGTTACTATTTATACTTATGCCCCGAGGCTCCATAACCATGGCGATTTTAGTCTTTCCCTCCCTCCAGGCCTCGGTGGCGCTATTCCAAACCTTCCGCGACACGGTGTTCATGAACGGCACTGACGCCGAACTCAAAAGCGATAGGTTCAGCCTAATTCAGATTCTCATGATGTTCTTCAGCATACCCATGGGTGCTCTGGCGGGCTTTCTGTACTCCCAAGATCCCCGACTGCCCTTTTTTCTAGCCTCGGGTCTCTATCTGGCGGGTTTTCTACTGGCTAGGGATATGGAAAAATCAGGAGCAGGCAGGTGAAAGCCACCGAGGAACTTCTTTCCACAGCCCAGGTAGAAGGATCCAGGCTACGCCTTCTTCCTGCTCAGGAACGATCTGAAGGCGGCGATTACATCCTGTATTGGATGCAAAAAGCACAGAGGAGCCAGGACAATCCTGCCCTGGACCTGGCTATCCACCTGGCCAATGTCCTCCACCTCCCCCTGGTCTGTGTCTTCGTGCTTTGCGAATATCCTCATGCCCAGCCCCTCCACTACCGCTTTATGCTCGAAGGGCTTTTATCTTGCGCTGAAGACCTTCGGTCTAGGGGAATCGCATTCGCCCTGGTAAAGGGAAACCCGGTGGAAGAGGTTCTAGAATTAGCCCGGCAAGCCGCCGTATTGGTCGCCGACGAAGGAAAGCTTTCCTTTGAGCGCAAATGGCGGGATAACATTGTAGCCCAACCTGGCCGGCCTGACATGGTGATAGTGGAAACCGAGTCCGTCGTGCCCCCCCTAGTGGCTAGCGACCATCTGGAATGGTCGGCCGCAACACTGAGAAAAAAAATAGCCGCCCGCCTCCCCTTCTTTCTTCCCCAGCTGGAGGATCCGCGCAAGGAAACCTGCAAAAAAATCTTTCGAGGCAGCCTGGGAGACGACAGGCTATTCGCCTGCTCCTCCTTTATCACTTCCCCCAGCCCCACGCCTTCAAGCAAGTCCCGCTTCGGCGCTCTTTCTAGGCTTCAGCGCCTGGGGATTCAAGCTGGTCAGGACGAAGCCCTTAAACGTTTCAAAGCTTTTGTGGAAACCGGAGGACTGGAAAAATACAACCGGCTGCGCAACGATCCCAACTCGGGGGCAGAGAGCGGCATGAGCCCCTATCTGCATTTCGGCCAAGTGTCCCCTTCCAGACTGGCCCGTATGGCTCTGGATCACTCCGCCCAGGCAGCCCAGGCGTACGTGGAGCAGCTTGTTGTAAGAAGAGAGCTTGCCCTCAATTACCTCCTCTTCAATCCTGAATACCTGGTTTATAAAGTTGCAGTACCCGATTGGGCGCAGCGGAGTCTCGCCTCCCGCAATCCCCTTTCGGATGCCTATACCGATATGGAACTGGAGACAGGCTGTACGGCAGACCCTTACTGGAATGCCGCCCAGAAGGAGCTCGTCCTCAAGGGCAAAATGCACAACTATATGCGCATGTACTGGGGCAAGCAGCTGCTCACATGGTTCAGGGATCCTGCCAAAGCCTTCGATACCGCCATCCTCCTCAACGATTTCTATTCCCTGGATGGACGAGACCCCAATGGTTATGCCGGGGTGGCATGGTGCTTTGGCCGACACGACAGACCATGGCCTGAGCGCAAAGGCTTCGGCACCGTAAGGGCCATGATGCCCTCAGGCCTGAAGCGAAAATTTGACGCAGATCGCTATGCCGAAGAAATGGAGTTATTGTATAATGAGAGAATAAAGGAGACATCATGAACCTCAACGAGCTACCCTTTGAAAACGTCCAAGGCTCCCGTCGCGACCACGATGTAGTAATCTATGCCCTTTCCACCTGCGGTTTCTGCAAACGCGCCATCGCCTTTCTGAAAGACAAGGATTATTCCTTCAAGTACATCCACCTGGATGAGATTTCTGTTGAGACCAAGAATGAAGTCAAACAGGTTCTCAGAGAAAAATTCAAGGAGAACCCCGCATTCCCCTTTGCGGTAATCGATGATAAAAGCCATCTGATCGGATTTATCCAGCCCGACTGGGAAAAGACCTTAGGGCTCTAGGCTTGGCGATGAAAGAAAAAACCCGCGAAAAGACCGAGCTCTTTACCGTCATGGTCGCCAATAAACGGGGATGGAAGCTCAATCCAGATCCTGAGTTTTACAAGGACCTTGTGGATGGGCTGACAAGCAACTACAACCGCTACGGATATTTTCTATGTCCCTGCAGGGACAGCGAAGGCAGCCGGGAAGCCGACAAGGATTCTATCTGCCCATGCCTCTGGTCGGCCCCGGACGTGGAAGAATTCGGCAACTGTTTCTGCGCCCTCTATGTATCCGAAGCCCTGGCTCAATCCGGCAAACAGCCTGCATCCATTCCCGATCGGCGTTACGAGCAGTGACCCGAGACTCCATTACGTACCTGGACTGGGCAGCCACAAGCCTTCCAGATAAAGCTATTCTCTCCGAAAGTCTCGAGCGTTCCTGCCTGGCCTACGGCAACCCCTCAAGCGCCCACAGCCCCGGTAAAACAGCCAGGGCATTGCTGGAGGATGCCCGAACCGGGCTCATGACTGCCCTTGAAACCCATAAAGGGCAGGAAAGGCTGGCATTCACGGGCTCGGGCACCGAGGCCGACCAGATAGCCCTTTTATCGGTGCTCGCTACTTCCGGCCTGGAAGGGAAACGGCCAATTCGTAATGCCCAGGAAGGGCCAGCCCACATTATCGTCTCGGCTATCGAGCACCCCGCCGTGTACGCCCAGGCCGAGGCTCTACAGAGCCTCGGCCTGGGCCTCACCATAGTGAAACCCGGACCTGAAGGCCGCATAGCCCCGCAAAAAATAGGCGAGGCCATACAGCCACAAACCAGACTGGTGGCCGTCATGGCCGTGAACAACGAGACAGGAGCTATCCAAGATATAGAGGGCATAGCCGCTGCCATACAAAAAGCTTCCTCTACTCGGCCGGGACAGAGAATTCTCTTACATATCGACTGCGTCCAAGCCCTCGGGAAAATACCCTTCGCTTTACCTTCGGCTTGCTCTTCCAGCGCAGCGTTTTCGGCTCACAAGCTGGGCGGGCCCAAGGGCGTAGGCGCTCTCTGGACATCCACGGACATAAAGCCTCTGGGGGCTGGCGGAGGCCAGGAAGGAGGCTTGCGCTCGGGCACCGAAAACCTCTTCGGCGCACT
>CAZHSK010000120.1:0-518 GCA_964535235.1 uncultured Treponema sp.
GGTGGAAAGCAGCCGCCGACGCCGCGAGGGGAGAGACAAAATCAAAAGAACCCTTCGGCCATGGCGGGGAAGTGATAAGCTCCGTCATGAAAGCCATCGCCCCGGATTTGGTGGATTTGGACAGCGCGGCCGACGAGACTTCGCTGCCTGGTCTTGGCAGGGTTGCTGCCCATCCACTGGGCTCTGCGTTCGTTACCTACGGTGATTTTAGAGAGTACTGCCATACTGGGGCCTGGGGAGAGGTTAGCGACACCGCTTCAGGAGAGATGGGAGAAAGATGGATAAAAAAGGCCATAAACATCTTGGGGGATCTGATTGTTGAATGGCGAAAAAATACTCATAATAAATCCAATTTAACTTAATAGTGTAATTATTCCATTATATATAATGGAATAATATAATTTTATATTTCGATGTATCAATCTTTACACGTAAAAAAGCAGCACAAGCTTTAAGAAAAGCTTTCATATTGACACTATGTTATAGTTAACATAGGATACATTCATACTATAGGAGAT
>CAZHSK010000120.1:528-4788 GCA_964535235.1 uncultured Treponema sp.
TAGTTTTAGTATTTCCTTATTTAAATTAGAATAATGTAAACTCCTATTTCGATATATCATTCTCTATGCGTATAAAATGCAGCGCGAGCTCTATGAAAAGCTCTCATATTGACACTATGTTATAGTTAACATAGGATACATTCATACTATAGGAGATGGTATGAATGTATCGATCGAAAGTCTGAAGGCACTGCGAGAACTGAGTGGCGCCGGGATGATGGACTGCCGGAAGGCCCTGCTTCAGGCCCAGGGCGACCAAGAGGCGGCGGTGAAGCTCATCACTGAGTGGGGCCTGGCCACGGCCAAAAAGCGGGAAGATCGCGAAACCAAAGAAGGCAGGGTTGCCATAGCTTTGGGGGAAGGCGCCGCTTCATTGGGCGAAGGTGTCGCTGCGTTGGGCGAGGGCGCGGCCGCTTTAGGAAAAAGCGCGGCCGCTCTGGCAGCGCTAGCCTGCGAAACTGATTTTGTGGCTCTCAATACAAGCTATATCGAGGCGGTGAATGCCATCGCCGCTGAAGTGCTGCGGAATAAGCTTGCTGCCCCCAACGATGCGGTGGCTGCCCTTGTCGCCGATGTAAGCGTACGCATGAAGGAGCACATCGTGCTCAAGGGCATCGCGTATATCGAGGCAGGAGATGGCGAATTTCTCGATATTTACCTGCATGGGCAGGGAAACATTGGCGTCGCGCTCCGCGCTTCAGCCCAGGATCCCTCGTATTTGGCTAATTCGGAGGTAAGGCGCTTTATCCACGATCTGAGCCTTCAAGTGGCTGCCAAGGCACCCCTTTTTGTAAAAAAAGAAGATATTCCCCAATCGGTCATGGAGGCCAAGCGTAAGGAACTGATAGAGGCATTGGAGGAAGATCCTGCTATGAAGGCCAAGCCTTCCGCGATGAGGGAAAGCATCATAACAGGCAGGCTTAAGAAATACCTCTCCTTAGTTTGCCTTTACGAACAGCAATTCATAAAGGACGATTCCGTGACTATCGGCAAGGCCCTGGAAAACTTTGCCACAGCAACAGGCGCGCGATTGCGGGTAAGCGGCTTTGTGCGCCTGGCCATAGCCGATGCCGATACTTGATTCGCACGCTGCGAAATTTCTTGACTCCTGGAGATGGCATATATATTTTTTAGAATGTTTTATGCACTCCAGGAGGTTTTAATGGTACGTAAAGGATATACAGGATTTTTCTCCAGAAAGGCTCTATTGGCGGTTTTACTCGTCGTCAGTGTGGTAGCGGGGCAGTCAGCCTTCGCGCTGAGCGGCGCAGAAGGCAAGGAAAGCGACAGTTTCCAGACCAGTAAAGGCGAACTCAAAATAACCTTTTTGGGACACGCCAGCCTGGTGTTCGAATTTGGCGGAAAACTGCTCTACATCGACCCGGTTAAGCAATATGGGGACTTCAGCAAGTTTCCCAAGGCTGATCTTGTGCTAATAACACACGAACACGGCGACCATCTCGACTCTGCATCCATAGCCACCCTGCGAAAGGATGATACCAAGATAATGCTCAATGAATCTTCCCGAAAAAAGCTGGGGTATGGCGAGACGGCGGAGCACGGCACGCATCTACAGGTTGCTGACTTTTCCTTCCATGCGGTACCGGCGTACAACGTCAGCGCAGGGCGCACCAACTATCATCCCAAAGAAAGAAAAGACAATGGGTATATCATAACGTTGGGCGATCTTAAAATTTATGTGGCCGGAGACACCGAACCCATCCCCGAGATGGCTGATCTCGGACCTATCGATGTGGCCTTCCTGCCTATGAATCTGCCGTTTACGATGACTCCCGAGCAGGTGGCCCAAGCTGCCCGCATGGTAAAACCCAAGATTCTTTATCCCTATCATTTCGGAACGACCGACACGAATATTCTCTTAAAAGAACTCCAGCAGGAGTCGGGCATCGAGGTGAGAATCAGAAAGCTTCAATAGCGGCTAACGCGACGCCATTCCAATTTTAATACTGGCGTCGCCTAACCTCCGCCTAAGACGCGCTGATCGGTTTTGAAGCTCACTGCTGGGGTGAAAGCAGGCGCCTTAGGCCATGTATACCCCGCCGTTAATGTCCAAGGTAGCGCCGGTGATGAACCCGTCGTACTCGCAGGCGAAGAAGGCCACTGCCCGGGCAACGTCTTCGCAGGTACCTGCCCGAGCCAAGGGAATTTGCGCGATAGTAGCCCTTATGGATTCATCCGTACTGTGGATTCTGTGAAAGGCCGAACCCAGGATAAGCCCCGGGGCTACGGCGTTTACCCGCACTCCATAAGGGGCTAACTCGGTGGACAAAGCTCGTGTAAGGGTGAGTATGGCGCCCTTGGATGTGGCGTAGAAGGCCGAGCCCCCGTGTCCTCCCTTGCGACCGGCCAGGGATGAAAGGTTTACCACCGATGAGGCGCCTGCCCTCTTAAGCAGAGCCAGCAGCGCCTTGGTAACCAGCACGTTTGAATCAAGGTTCACCGCCATTACCTTTCGATAATAGTCCATGTCCAGTTCTTCCAGGCGCTGGCGCGCGATAAGATCGCCCGTGTTGTTGACCAGCACATCCAGACGGTCCCAATGTCCTTCCACATAGGTGGCCAGGGACTTAACCCCGGTTTCCGACGACAAGTCAGCGCTGACGGTCTGGGCCTCCAGTCCTTTGGCCCGCAGCTCTGCGGCGAGGGCTTGGGCGCTTTCCCCGCTTTTATGGTAATGGATGAGAACATTGGCTCCTAGCGAGGCCAGCTCCCTGGTGATGGCAAGGCCTATACCCGAGCCTCCGCCTGTGATAAGCGCATTCTTTCCCTTAAGTGTGTTCATACTTCCTCCATATTCCATAATGTGAAATTAGTAATTACTATATGGACGCCTCGCCAATCATAGATTATAGTTTTGACTGACAGTTATTGAAAGCTGTCTCATGTCCGTATCCGGATTGTCAATCCAGGAGGTCTCGCATATGAAGAGGAGATTTATTTTAGTGGCGCTGATGCTGGTGGCCTTGGCATTCGTTTCGGCGGCCCCCAAGTACAACTGGAAACTGGCTTCTGTGCTGCCCGACAGCCACCCCGTGCACCAGGCACTGGTATTCTTCGCCGATGAGTTGGCTAAAAAGAGCAATGGAGACATCAAGCTCACTCTTTTCCCCGCCGGACAACTGGGACAGGAGAAGGACTATATCGAAGCCATAAAAATCGGTTCCCTGGAATTCGCCAAGGTCAGCTCGGGTCCGATGGGCCAGTATGCTCCTACCCTGCAGGTAATTTCACTGCCCCTGATCTGGAGAAGCCTTGAACATCAGCACAATGTGCTGCAAGGCACCATAGGCAAGCGCCTGATGGCCGATGTGGACAAGGCTGGATACAAGGGCCTGGCTTTTATGGATGCCGGATTCCGCTCCATAACCGCTACCAAGCCCATCAACACTCCTTCTGATCTCAAGGGTTTGAAAATCCGTGTCATGCAGTCCAAGCCTCTTATCGATACCGTAAATGCACTAGGCGGCAACGCGGTGCCCATGGGCCAGTCCGAGGTATATTCTGCCCTCCAAACCAAGGTTATAGACGGTTGGGAAAACAACGAGCCCACGGTGCTTTCTTTCAACATGCAGGAAGTGGCCAAGTACTACAGCTATACCCGTCACTCCTCCATCCCCGATTTTCTCATGATGAGCAAGAAGCTTTTCGACAGCCTTCCCAAGAATCTGCAGACCATAGTGGAAGAGACTGCGCTGGAGGCCATGCAAAAGCATAACAAGCTCTGGGGCGAGATGATCGACAAGACGGTATCCGATCTCAAAGCCAAGGGCATGATCTTCAACGAGGTGAAGGATGTCACCGAGTTCCAGAAGGCCGTTGGCGGCGTGTGGAAGGAGTTCGAGCCCATCGTGGGCAAAGACCTGATCGACGCCATCGTTAACGCGAAGTAGACCTGCCGCGTAATTGATTGTACTCTAGCGAAGGGGCGGGCGCGGGCCGGGGGCCCGCGCCCGCCCCTTTTTAGCATTTGCAGCCCCTTGCCGGAGGTTTCGATGAGGAAGGCTATACAGCGCATTATCGGCGGCGTGGAAAGGGCGCTGACAGCAGTGGCGGCAACCCTTATGGCCATTCTGTCCCTGGTTGTCTGCTGGCAGGTTTTCGCGCGCTATGTACTCCAAAAAAGCCCCATCTGGGTTGAGGAGTTCTCGGTAACAGCGATAATGTGGATTGGCCTTTTAGGCGCCGCCGGGGCCGTGTGGACAGGCGACCACATGCGCCTTGAATTCGTTACCAAGAAGC
>CAZHSK010000121.1:0-4782 GCA_964535235.1 uncultured Treponema sp.
CGCACCATGCACTGTGGGGATGTTTTTTCTTTTTGAAGGCTACGACAGCGCCATCCTGGGGACTTGCGCGGGATCAAAGCGGCAAGCCCACCGTCAATGGTGTTCTTTTTTAAGCATCGAGGCAATTCCGGGCACTAGGTACACTATTATCCCAATCCACACGAAGCCGAAGCTCAAGGCACGCCAAAGGCCGAAAGCTTCGCCATAGATGAATATTCCCAACAGAAGAACCATCGAAGGAGAAATGTATTGCAGAAGCCCCACGACGAAAATTGGGACCCTTTTAGATCCCGAGGCAAAGAGAATCAACGTCAAGGCGGTCAGCAGTCCCCCGCCCAGCAAAAGCAGGACTATGTCAGTTCCGTCGGCGCCGCGCGCCGCAGCTTTAGTAACTGCCAGGCTTCCGGTAAGAAAAAAGCCGATTCCCCTGGCCTCGGCCCAAAAACAATAGACCAGCGCGAAGGGCGCCAGAAATAAAAGCTCAAAGCCGGTGGAGACGAGGGAAGGAATTCCGAGTTTCTTTTTAACGAGCGAATACACCGCGAAAGAAAAAGCCAAGCTAAGCGCCAGGACTGGTAGCTTGCCCATGCTCGCCAGGCTTATTAACACTCCCATGCCCGTGAAAATAAGTGAAACTATTTTAGAGAAATTCAGTCTCTCCCCGAGGAAGATCCTCCCCAACGCTGTTACCACCAAGGGGTATATAAAATAACCGAGACTCAATTCGACTAATTGGCCTTTTACTATGGCCAGGAGATAGGCAGCCCATTGAATTGCCAGCGAAAGGCTGGCAATGGCAATAAGCCCGACTACCTTCCGGCTCTTTATCTTTGAAAAAATGTCATTAGGCCGGTGGGATAGAAAAAGGACAATAAAAATCAAAACCGCCGCCCACAGCGCCCGGTGAGCCATGACTCCCAAGGGCGGGGCGGCGGCCAGCAGTTTCCAATAAGCAGGAAGCAGACCCCAGATCAGGTAGACGAGCACCATATACAGGTACCCGAGGGCTCTCTGTCCGCCTTCATTATCCATACGGGCTCAAAGCGTTGCTGCCCAATCGGACGGCTACATCGGACCCATGAGGGTATTAGGCAGCCAGGTGATGATCTGCGGGAAAATAAAGATCAATACAAGAGCGAATGCCAAGGCTCCAAGATAGGGCACGACCCCTTTGTAGATAGTCTTGAAAGGGATGCCGGTAATATTGCCCGTTATAAAAACATAGAGGGCAATCGGCGGGATGAGGCCTCCGATCATGAGGGTGATGGAGATCATGATGCCGAACCAGATGGGGTCGTAGCCCAAGGCCAAGGCGGTGGGAAGGAAAATGGGGGTTGCCAGCACCATGAAGGCCAGGTCATCCATGATCGATCCACCCACGAGGTAGATGACGATGATCATGAACATGACTGCCCAGGAAGGCAGGGGAAGAGCCGATGCCCAGTCGGCGGCCCTAAAGGGGATTTCCGTTATGGTGAGGAAGCGGCCGAAGACTGAGGAACCCGCGATGAGCATGAGGGTCATGATCGCGGTCTTCAAGGAACCCTTGAGTGACTGCTTGATCATTTTAAAGCTGACTTCCTTCCTGATCAGGGCTAGGGCGAACACAGCTACCGTGCCGATCGTACCCGCCTCCGTAGGACTGAAGAAGCCCACCATCATGCCACCGATAACAATCACAATCACTATGATGACGGACAGCATCTCGGGGAGAACCTTGAACCGCTCCTTCCATGACGACTTCTCGCCCTTAGGGGCAACACCGGGCTTCATGGTTACCCAGAGCGCTATCACTAGCATGAACAGGAACGCGATCATGAGGGCGGGCATGATTCCGGCCAGGAAAAGCCTGCCTATGGATTGTTCGCAGATCAGGCCGTAGAGAATCAGCACGGTGCTGGGAGGCAATATCATTCCGATGGTGCCCACCGATGCCACGGTACCGGCAGAAATCTCCTTGGAGTATCCGAATCTGTTCATCTCGGGGATGGCGAGGCCCGAAAAGGTGCCTACGGTAGCCAGCGTGGAGCCGCACATGGCCTTGAAGGCGGTCGCGCCTACCACGGTAGTCATGGCGAGCCCGCCGGGCACGTGGCCAAACCACTTATAGGCGCCGGTATACAGGCGCTTGGCTATGTTGGTATTGGAGGCGAACTCCCCCATCAGGACAAAGAGAGGGATAACCGTGTACGAATAGGTGGTAAAGGCGTCGAAAAATTCCTTTACCACGAGATTGGATGCGGGAATGAAGGAAATGAGGGCGGAAAAGCCCAAGAATCCTACTAAAACCATGCAGTAGGCCATCTCCAACCCTGTGAGGAACAATACGAGAAGGGCGACTATTCCTACTATCCCGGTGAGTACTTCGGTGCTCATGCTGCTGTTCCCTCCGCGGTTTCGGGCTTCTCCCTTATAACCTCGACGAGGTCGTACACGAGGGTGAGGCTTTGAAAGAGAAAGCTGAACGATAGGGCAAAGACTATGGGGTAATAGGGAATCTTGAAGCTGGAAGTGATTTCGCCCGTATTTTTCACATCGAAGCCATACAAGAAAAAGTTATAGGCGACGAAGAGGAAGAGGGTTATGCCCACCACTCGCGTCACTATCGTAACCATCTTCTTGCTGCGAGGCTTCAATTTTTCCACGATAAGATCGACCTGTACCTGAGCCTTGAGAAGGGTGGCAAAGGGTATGGAAAAACCAAAGACCATCGCCCCGCCATACATTATGATTTCCATAGATCCGGTGATGGGATACCCGAAATTGCGTAAAATGACATCGCAAAGAGTGAGCAACACCATGCCGACGAGAATCACGCCCGCCATGACATAGAGGACTGTGTCTACCTTCTTCACGAGGGCCATAAAATGATTCATAGTCGTCCTCCCGCGAAACCGTGACACGCCCGAAGTAAACTCCGGGCGTGTCATAGCCTGCGCTGAATTGTTCTTTTATGGATTGTCGCGAATATAGTCGAGGCAGAACTTCAGGGCTTCATCGCCGGGAAGTCCCTTAGCCTTCATCTGGGCTACGTACTTGTCCAGAATCGGCTTCATGAGGGCCACGGTGGTAGCCTGATCTTCCTTGGATACGTCCAGGAATTTCACGCCCTTTTGCATGGCATAGGCCTTGGCCTGATTATCCAACTCGGCCCAGAGCTTCGCCTGCTTCTCGTTGTACTCGTCGTTGATCTTCTCGATAGCCTTCTGGTCCTCGGGGAGCATGGAATTCCACTTATCCTTGTTCATGATCACGTACATGGATGTCATGTAGGAAATGCCATAGTCCTGGATGACGGTCTTGACGACCTCGCCGATCTTGTAGCCCTGGAGGGCTTCGAGGGGGAAGAGGGTTCCGTCGATGACACCGCGCTGCAGGGAATCGTAGGCGTCGCTGACGGGCATGGTGACGGGGGCAGCCCCGAGATTGATGACGATGTCGGCGTTCTCGGCGTTAGCCTTGATCCGCAGGCCCTTAACATCCTTTATGGAATTGACGGCCTTTTTGGTGAAGATGAACCCAGGCGCGGCACCGTGGAGGTACATGACCTTCACGTCGTCGAATTCCTTGGGCTGGAATTTTTTATAGTAGGCGTTCGCGAGCTTGGAGGACTGGTAACCGTTGAGATAGCCTAGTGGCTGCTGCAGCACTTCGGACAGAGGCAGCCTTCCCGGAGCGTAGGCCAGGAGATTGCCGGCCATGTCCGCGATGCCTTTGACTACCGCATCGTATGCCTGCATGGGAGGAGCCAGCGTGTTGCCGGGGAATGTGGTTACCTTTACCCTTCCGGCGGTGGCGGCCTCGACATCTTTTCCCCAATCCTGTGCCAACTTGGTGATGGGATGGCTTGCGGGCCACAAGAGGGAATACCTGAGCTTGATTTCTTTTGCCTGTGACGCTACGGGAGTCAGGCTAGCAAGAATGAGCAAGACTACTAAACCTGCCCTAACGAAGGCGCTGATACAGGACGCTTTTTTCGACATAATTGCCTCCTCATCAAAACTTCGCAGAATCCGTTCAGTGAACTCATTATATCTTGAACTGTTTTTCGGATTTGTCAAGAAAAAAATTGATTTTTATTACTTATTTTTCCTTCCAGGTTCCAGGACATCCTATATTTTCCAATATTGACGTGCCCGATTTATATCATTGTTTTCTTAGATATGAAAGTATCTATACCTGTTATAAATGCAGAACATAGTCATTTTCCTGTAATCTTCCATTATATACGGCGGCTTCAAGAGACCCATCATCGACACATGCGTATAAAAAGAAAAATAAAATTATTTGTTGACAAATATAAAAAGTGGCGTTTACACTGAACACGTTCGGTGAACTAGCTTGGTTAAATGTTTTATATCATGAGTAACGGGGGTATAGCATGGATGGCTTTGTCGAGAAGCTGGCCGCGATAGTCGGCAAGGACAACGTCGCCGTCGATTCCGGCACGTTGGAGCGCTACTCGAAAGACGGGAGCTTCGCCGCGCCCATTAAACCGAAGGCGGTAGTTAGGGTGAAAAGCGCTGACGAATTGCAAAAAATCGTGCATTGGGCCAACGAAACCAAAACGCCCTTGGTGCCGGTAAGCTCGTCCGGGCCTCGGCAGCGTGGGGATACGGTTCCCTCTGTTCCCGAGGCGGTAGTCGTGGATCTCAGCGGAATGAAGCGCATTCTTTCGGTAAATCGCCAGCAGAGGATTGCCGTGGTAGAGCCGGGTGTCACCTATGGAGAACTGAAGGCTGCCCTGGATAAGGAAGGGCTCGAATTCTCCATGCCCCTGGC
>CAZHSK010000122.1:0-4747 GCA_964535235.1 uncultured Treponema sp.
GCAAGTCCATGCTCGCCTATCAGGTCTATGGTGGCAACCGCAAACCCGAGGATGAGGGACTCAAGAGTGATCATTTCGTGGGCAAGTACTATGTCCTCTTCAATAAGCTGAAAGTCGAGGATCCTCAGGCCGAGGACAAGGCCCAGGATCTTTTAAGGCGCTGGGAAGCGGGGGATCCCGAAGTGCTCGCGCTCTGGAAGCGGATGAACGATTGGGCGGTGGAGGGCATCAAGACCACTTATGCACGCCAGGGCGTGGATTTCGACGACTACTATTTTGAAAGCCTCACGTACACCAAGGGCAAGCAGGAAGTCCTGGAAGGACTGGCCAGAGGAGTTTTCTACCGGGAAGAGGACGGTTCGGTCTGGGCCAATCTGGAGGATGTGGGCCTGGACAGGAAGGTTCTTCTGCGGAAAGACGGCACCAGCATCTACATTACACAGGATATCGGAACAGCGCTCCTGCGGCATAAGGACTGGGCTTTCGACGAGCTAATCTACGTTGTCGCCAGCGAGCAACACTATCATTTCAAGGCTCTTTTCGAAGTGCTCAAGCGCCTAGGCTATCAATGGGCATCCAACCTCTTTCATCTAGCCTACGGTTTGGTGAATCTCCCCTCCGGCAGGATGAAGACAAGGGAAGGCACGGTGGTCGACGCCGATGAGCTCATCGACGAGCTCGCCGATCTGGCGGTTAAGGAAATAGAAAGCAAGGGAAGGGACTCGATGGTGGGCGACACGAAGCTGGTGGCTGAAAAGGTAGCCTTGGGCGCGCTTCACTATTATCTTCTGCAAACCTCGCCCACCAAGGATATGCTCTATGATCCGGAGCAATCCCTCTCTTTTGCGGGCAATACCGGTCCCTACATTCAGTACATGGGCGCCAGGGCTTCCTCTATACTGAGGAAGAGTCTGGAAAAAACAGAAGGGGAGGCCTCTAAGCCCTGGGAAACCTACCCACCCAAAGCCGAAGCTCTGGACAATGACTCGGACTGGGCTCTGGTGAGAACACTCGCATCCTTTTCGGGAGCCCTCGAGGGAGCAGCCCGGAACAAGGAGCCTTCCATAATGGCCGCCTACGCCCACGAGCTTGCATCGGGATTCGCCACCTGGTATAGGGACAATCCTGTGCTCTCCAACCCCGATCCTCAGCTCTCGGCCAGCCGTCTTGCTTTGGTTAAGGCCGTAAAAGCCAGTCTTGAGCAGGTCTGCAACCTCCTTTGCATACCATTTCTCGACCTCATGTGAGGGTAGTAGAAGGAATACCGGTTGACAGTCGCCGGAGTATCGGTGTATAAAAGCGCGCTACGTATGGTTAATTGACGAGGAAGCAAAGATGTATGCAGTTGTTGAAATCAATGGAAAGCAATATCGGGCCGAGAAGGGCGCAAAACTCAAGGTAGACAGGATCGAAGGGGAAAGCGGTGCAAGTCTTTCCTTCGACAAGGTCCTCCTCCTCTCAGGCGAATCGGGAATCAAGGTCGGTTCTCCCTATGTGCAGGGTGCTAGTGTCCAGGCAGTGGTGGATTCCGAACTGAAGGCCGACAAGGTAATAGTCTTCAAGTATAAGCCCAAGAAGGACTATCGCCGCACCCAGGGTCACAGACAGCGCTATACGCTCGTCACAGTCCAGGAAATCGTCGGCGCCTAAGCCGCTTAGAATAAGGGAGGAAAGAGAATGCCACACAAGGGCGTTAATGGTCGCGATTCCAATCCCCAGTATCTGGGTGTTAAGAAATATGCCAACGAAGCGGTTACTGCCGGTTCCATCCTGGTCAGGCAGAGGGGCTCCAAAATCAATCCCGGCGAAAATGTCGGCATTGGCAAGGACGATACTCTCTACGCCCTGGTGGATGGCATGGTCTCCTTTAAGGAGATCAAAGGCAAGAAATATGCCCAGGTGGAGCCTTTCCCCGAAGAGTGAGCGACAGGCCAGTCCGGAAGCTCACAAAACCCAGAAAAGCCGCTCGTTCAGGGGCGGCTTTTTTCATGTCTTGTCAGATGAGAGCTGTGCTGGTACTTTTTATCCACTGGAACTTTTTAACCACGTGGAGGGAGATATAGCGTGATAAAATTCGCCGATGAAGTGACAATCACTGTCGCTTCTGGCTCGGGCGGCGCCGGATGCGTCGCGTTCAGACGTGAAAAGTACATACCCATGGGTGGACCTGCCGGCGGCGACGGCGGTAAGGGCGGCGATGTAGTTTTTGTCGTCAAGCAAAACGTACGCACCCTTTCGTATCTCCGCTACAGGCAGACATTCAAGGCACAAAACGGCATTCCCGGCATGGGGCGCAACATGCATGGCAAGGACGGCGAGGATGTAATCATCCCAATCCCGCCCGGCACTGTCGTAAAGGACGCCGACTCAGGGGAAGTGCTCGTTGATTTTTCCTCCTCATCCCCGGGATTCAGAAGTGGCAACTCCAACAAGGCTTTTTCAGGCAAGGAAGGGGAACGCTGGATATTCCTCAAGGGCGGCAAGGGAGGCTGGGGCAATAGCCATTTCAAAAATTCGGTTAACCAGGCACCCCGTTTTGCGATGCCCGGCAAGGCCGGCCAAGAACGCCGCCTTAGGATAGAGCTCAGCCTCATAGCCGATGTGGGGCTGGTAGGCTTTCCCAACGCAGGAAAATCCAGTCTCCTGGACGCATTCACCAATGCACGGCCCGAAATTGCGGCCTATCCCTTTACCACTAAAATTCCCAATCTCGGCGTGCTCACACTCTACGATCGGGACATAATCCTGGCCGATATCCCCGGCATACTCGAGGGCGCCCACGAAGGTGTAGGCTTGGGCATCCGTTTTCTCAAGCACATTTCCCGTACCTCCTGCTTGGCTTTCCTAATCGACCTCTCGGTCGACAACTGGAAAGAAGCTTTTGGCATTCTCCTGGAGGAACTCAGGGCTTTTTCCCCATCGCTGGCAGCTAAAAAACGCCTTATTGTAGCCACCAAGCTGGACTTGGAGGAATCGGCCGAACGCTTTGAGGAGTTCAAGTCTCAATTCCCGGGAGAGAAGGTGTTTGGAATTTCTGTCTTCAGCGAGGAAGGATTGCCCGAACTCAAAGAAGCAATCTTTCAGCAGGTAGTGGAGGAGGAATCCAAGATCGCAGCGGAGGGCTCCGATACCCTGCCTGAGCTGGATGAAGCGGCT
Organism: uncultured Treponema sp.; assembly: GCA_964535235.1. Lineage (GTDB taxonomy): Bacteria > Spirochaetota > Spirochaetia > Treponematales > Rectinemataceae > UBA2256. The sequence continues at coordinate 3,157 of CAZHSK010000122.1, forward strand.
CCAGATGACAGTCTATTCGATTCGGCGGAAGAGGACAGCCTATTGTGAAAGCGGCGATTTTTGGAGGCAGCTTCAACCCGGTCCATATCGGACACCTGATAATGGCCGAGGAAGTCCTCCACGCCACTCATTGCGATACGATAATCTTCATGCCCGCCTTTCTGCCGCCCCATAAAGACCTGGAAGATCCAGGTCCGGATTTCAGGGCCTCTATGCTGGAGGCCAGCATTGCCGATGCCGGAATCTTCGCCTTGAATCGCTGCGAGTTGGATCGCCGGGGACTTTCCTACACTATCGATAGCCTGCGATATCTTAAGTCCCAGGGAATTGTGGATGAAAAACCCTGCATCATAATAGGCGATGATCTCATTGATGGATTTTCTACCTGGAAAGAAGCCGAAGCCCTTTCTAGAGAGGCTGAGCTCGTGGTGGTGCGGCGAAAAAGCCCGATACCCCTGGCGTTTCCCTTTCCCCATTGCTACCTTGCCAACAGAATGCTTCCAATTTCATCCTCGGAGATACGGAGCTTGATTCAAACAAAGGGCCCCTGGCGTTACCTGGTTCCGCCCGGTGCTCGTGCGATAATCGAAGCCAATGGACTTTATGGATATACACCTGATAGAGACTGAGCTACATAAAGATCTTGCGCGCCTCTGCAAACCATCCCGAATAGCTCACTGCATATCCACAGCCCGTACCGCTGAATTCCTAGCAGGGCGTTTTGGCATAGATCCCCAATCGGCGCGACTGGCGGGCTTGGCACATGATCTTTTAAAAGACAGCCCCCTGGAACATCAATGGGAGACAGCACGCCAGGCTCTTCACATTGACGGTCTGGAAAAGGTGGCCGCAGTTGTCAGGTCGATGGAAGCAGAGCTTGAGTTCGCAGATAAAATTATTCATGGGCCGGCTTCAGCCGTATTCGCTTTAAAGCACTATGGGCTATCGGACAAGGATATCCTGGAAGCCATTGCTCTCCACTCCCAGGCGGCACCTCGTATGACACCCCTGGCCTCGGTGCTCTTTGTGGCCGATAAAATGGAGCCGGGGCGAAGCTATGTAGGAGAAGCCGAAGCCGAGGCGCTTCGCAATCTAGAATTAGATGAACTGCTTACTAAAGCCCTGGGTCTGACTATTACCTGGCTGAAATCGAAAGGGCATGCTATTGCCCAAAGCAGCATCGACTTATACAATGCGCTGACACGGCCATGAGAAAACTAAACTTCGATAAAAGTCACATCCTGCTCTGGTTGATCGCAGCCCTCTTCATCGCAGCCTTAGTGGTAGGCATAGTGGTGCTCCGGTCCGAGAGCCTTTCCTCTCAGCTTAAAACGGACCAGCCTATAAGCGTTTTGCTTATTTTTCAGCAGGAAAAGAAACCTATATCCACCCAGCTATTAATGTTCTATCCATCCAAATCCAAGGCCGCTCTTCTGGATGTGCCCGGTAATACGGCTGTCATACTAACCACGATAAAGCGAATGGATAGAATCGATTACATATATAAGGCCGACAATCCCAAAAGCTTTGCCACGGAAGTGTCCCGTTATCTGGATATTCCTCTCAACGGCTACATCCTTTTCGACGAAGA
>CAZHSK010000123.1:0-4729 GCA_964535235.1 uncultured Treponema sp.
AAATGTCCGGCAACCCCCAGGCTTTTGAGCAGATGATAGACAATATGTACAACGGGGGAAGAATGGCCCTTCTCGGACTATTGCCCGACGGAGCAGGCATTGAATGGAGCAGGGTTATCTTCAAGGGTCTCTTTATCAAGGGTATTTACGGACGAGAAATTTTCGAGTCCTGGTACAAGATGCAAGCTATGTTGCTTTCGGGGCTCGACATCAGTCCAGTGATAACCCACCGGTTCAGCTTCGATGACTTCGAAAATGGTTTTGCCGCAATGTTATCCGGCGAATCGGGCAAAGTAGTCCTGAGCCTAGATTGAACAAGCCACGACCAATTTACGGCAAAAATCGCCGGCCACCCCAGACGACTGTAAAAGCAGGAGCCGAAAAGGCTAATAGCCTTGCAATACCCCATAGTACGGTAAAGCCACGCAATCCGGCAAAACCCATGGAATCATTTACCCTTGCCCCCGACTGCATCAGGGCTCTCGATGTTCTGCCATCCATTCTCAACGAGATCGTGCCCCTGTCACGAAGCCATAGGCTGGGTTTAGGCAAGGGAATTCGTTCCCTCTGGGAGGATCTCACATCCGAGCGCGAGCACAGGGCTTCCGAGTATTTGAGCGCACCGGCTTATTATTCCGCGTATCTGCGCTATTTTTTGCCCTGGAATCTCTTGCGCCTGTCTTCCTTTCTGCCCGCAACCCCCATTGAGCTCGATGACGGATCCACGGTAGTGGATATAGGCTCGGGGCCGCTCACCTTTCCCATCGCCCTCTACCTGTCCAAGCCCCAACTCAGATCTAAAAGGCTCACCATATACTGCACGGATAGAACCGAGCGCATTCTCAAGGTAGGCTTGGAAGTCTTCGAAAGCCTCTGCCTCCGCTTGAATGGCGCACTGCCTGACTGGAAGCTGCAGCTTCAGCGGCATCAATTCGGTCTGCCCCTGGCCGAGAAGGCAGACCTGCTCACCGCCGCCAATGTCTTCAATGAATTTTTCTGGAAGAGCAAGGCACCCCTGGGCATGAGGGCCAGCCTCACTGCCAGGCAGTTGCTGGGGTACCTGAAAGATTCCGGATCAGTCCTCCTGATGGAGCCAGGAGATCCCCGCTCGGGTTCCTTCATCAGCGCCTTAAGGGCTGGTCTTGCATCCTTTGGCGCGATGCCAATGGCACCCTGCCCTCATTCCCTAGCCTGTCCCATGCCGGGATTATTCAGAAGCCTGGACGGTCCCTGGGGAGAAACCCAGGGAAGTGCGCGGCCGGGCGACAAGTCCTCGGTTATCATGCCCAAACGCCGTGACAAATATCCCTGGTGCCACTTTACAATAGGAACCGAAAGCGCCCCGGGCTGGCTAAAAGCTCTTTCGGAAGAAGCCGGCCTGGGCAAGGAAAAACTGGTTTTTTCCTACCTTTTGGCTTCCATTCCCGATCCCCAGCACCCATCCAATGTCAACCCCGAAAAAGCTTCGGCGGTCAGGGTCGTCTCCGAGGCTTTCAGCCTTCCGGGACACCTGAGCGGCCGCTATTCCTGCTCCGACAAGGGCTATAGTCTTGTGCGGTATTCATCCGATAGAAACGTTATTTCCAGCGGTGACTTGCTACCTTCCCTCCAGAAGACAAGCGGCGCCCCAGGCGGCGCCAAGCCTCAGGGGAAAAACACGCCCAAACCAGCGCAGGCACCGGCGCAGATAGATGAAAAGTCCGGGGCGATTATCCTCTCCTATTGACTAAAGACCCCTCTACCCGGTATAGTCCATCCTCGTCAGCAATGACACGGGGGCGTAGCGAAGCTGGTTATCGCGCTGGCCTGTCAAGCCGGAGATCGCGGGTTCGAGCCCCGTCGCTCCCGATCGCCTTAGGGCGTAAAACCCGTCATTCACTGACGGGTTTTTTTGTCAGCGGGCTGTAGCGCAGGGGCTAGCGCGCCTGGTTCGGGACCAGGATGTCGGAGGTTCAAATCCTCTCAGCCCGACAAAAAGCCGCTCAAAAGGGCGGCTTTTGCTTTTCCTGAGCCTTGGAACAGTCTAAAAGTCTTCACAGGTCAAACCTCGCGCGGAACTCCAGTCCAGTATTAGTCTACATCCAGCTAACAAACTGCTAATTTTAATGTATACTTAACCCGGCATGAAAGAAGAACACACGGTCATTCAATCGGTGGACAGGGCGTTGCTGCTGCTCGAATACATCGTCGCACACCCGGAAAAAAAGCTGTCGCTGACCGAGCTTGCTGAAGTGATGGACTTGGATAAGAGCTCGGTGTTCAGGATCCTCACTACCCTGGCGCGGCATGGATTGGTGAGGCAGGAAGAGGGGAAGAAGCTGTATAAGCCTGGATTCGGAATTTTCGGACTGGCTTCTTCGCTTTATGAACAATTAAAACTCCCTGTCGTCGTCTCGCCGTATCTGCGGGAGATCGCGAGGAAGACCCAGGAAAATGCCCACCTGGCTGTCAAGTCGGGCACCCAGGCGGTGTTCATCGACCGGGAGCAGGGGACCAACCGGATTCTCACCAACACGAATATCGGCGACACGGAAGAACTTTACTGCACGGCGGTGGGCAAGTGCCTTATCAGCGATTATTCGCGGGACGAGCTGGAGATTCTTTTCGCCGGTCTGTCGTTTACGCGCTTTACCGAAAGGACGATCACCGACCTGGATTCCCTGGGCAGGGAACTGGGCGAGGTAAAGGCCAAAGGCTACGGGTTGGACAACGAGGAATACGAGCCGAATGTGGTCTGCTTGGCCTGTCCTATCATCAACTACCAAGGCAAGATTATCGCGGCCATAGGCATTTCGGGAACCAAGGACAGGGGACTGCTGGACTTGGAACGGAATATCGGCATCCTGCAAGAGGCCGCGACGGCGATAAACAAGCTCCTTTCCGGAACCGAAGCTACAGACGAAACAGCTTCTTGAGCTTTAGGGCGGTTTGCACCGGTCCTGTCAGCTTGAGCTTACCGTGGAGATAGGCCGATTCGATCGCCTGCTTGCCCGAGAGTATGCCCGCCCAGACCGCGGCCTGAGTCTTGATGACGAGGCTGGGATTGGTCGGGAGCTTATCCTCATCCACATAAACCCCACCACCGCGAATAATGATGGACATACGCTTTGCTCCGCCTGAAAATGCCGCTCCGCTCAGCTCCAGGCCGACCTCGATGTCCTCCCGCTCGAACCCCGTGGCGTCCATCCTGGAAGGCAGGTTCCGAGTGAGCCGAACAGCTAGGATAGAAGCTTCTTCTGCTGCCTTGGCGGATGCTACGTCGGAGGTACCGCCGAAAGCCCTGCTTAAGCCCCCGGCGGAGGTCCTGCCGGAAGCCCCATCGATAGCTTCCGCGCCATCAGTCTCTAAAAGCATTTTTCTCGCGGCCTGGGCTTCACGCAATTCGCCCTTCTTTTTAAGGTATGCCGACAGAGGCGAGAGCATGGATCCATCCGGCGCTAGTCGCACTTCCCTGCCCTTCTGAGCCGAAGCAGCGATAGCTAGGTCGATCGAGAGTATTTCCATGGCTTGGGAGAAACTGAGCCTGGGCTCTTCCTCTCCCCGAATCGCTTTAACGAAATTCCAGGCCGAGCCAATAAAGCCTAGTTTCCAGTCCGAAGGAATGTCAAAGTGCCGCCATCCCTTCCCAGAAAAAAGGCTCACCGAGGGGCCATCCAGAAGAGTTCCCGTGCAGCGGTTGATTTTAACCAGACCGGCCGAGCCGGATACCTGGATCCACTCGTCGTTGGCGTAATAGCCGGAGGGTATTTCCATTTCCTGGCTGTATACGTACTCGCATAGACCGAAGGCTTCGCAGTCCCTATATTTCCACATAATGGCGGCGGGAGAATCGATCACCGAATCGATTGTCCCGATCCAGGCCGATACTTTTTCTATCGGCCCTAAAAGGAAGCGGGCCGTGGACCAGAGGTGATGGCCGTGGTCGAAGGTCTGCATCCCCCGGCCTTCGGCATACTCCTTAAGCCTCCAGGCCCAGGCCGAAGGAGGAACCGGCCAGCCACCCTTTCCGCCTGCTATCAGCTTGATAGAGAGGGATGAGGGGCTGCCGATGTAGCCTTCGTTGATAACCTGGGCAGCGAATCGGATGGGAGGATAGAAGATGTAGTTTTCGGTCACCTTGCAGACAGTTGTGGCCGAAGCGGCGGAGCTCACAAGCTTCTGGGCACCAGCCCTATCGATGGTCATGGGTTTCTGCAGGGCCATGTGCTTTCCGGCGGCTATGGCATCCAAGCTAATTTCGACATGGGATGTATGGGGTGTGAGAATCTCCACCGCGTCCACGGCAGGGTCTTCCAACAGCCTCCGATAATCGCTGTAGTGTGCGTCGGCTCCCCATTCGCCGCGACGGCGCAGGGCTGTTCTTTCATCGGCGTCGCAGACCGCTGTTATACGGACTCCCGGTATTCCCCGATAGCCCTCGTAAGCCATGTCGGCGATCCTTCCGCACCCGATAATGCCGATTCCTATCCTATCCATTCGCCACGCCTTCTTCCCGCTTTTCCACCGCGCGAGCCTCTGCCGCGCCTCTACCGCCCGAGTTCGCTCCGAACCCTTTGGGCTATTGCCGCCGGTGACAGTGTAAAGTGTTCCAGGAGCTGATCATAGGTCGCGGAATGGATAAATCGTCGTTCTCCCTTAGAATCCAGAGTATTGAGAGCGATTATGCGTCCGGCTCCCTCTTTTCCAAAGAACGTTTCTTTAGTCCTTTTGTATAAAAACCCGTTATTCT
>CAZHSK010000124.1:0-4722 GCA_964535235.1 uncultured Treponema sp.
CCAATCCAGTGCCATCGGTTGTAGAGGTCTAGACCCGATATTTTTTTGTCAGGCCGCTTAAGAAATTGCGTAGAAACTGATCGCCGCAGCTCTGGTACTTAGGATGCCCTTCCTTCCTGAAGAACGCATTTATTTCAGACACGGTAACCGAGGCGCCAGCGCTTCGCAAAATATCGGCGACATCGTTGTCTTTCAGCGTAAGGGCGATTCGGAGGGCTTTCAGAATATCGTTATTGTTAGGATCGCCAACCCGGGGAGCTACGGATGTACCGGGGTCCGGTCCTGGTCCTCTGCGACTTGTTACCAAACCCTGGAGGAAAGATCCCAGGGTGGGACCATCGCACTCCTTAAATCCTGGATCTGTTTCTTTCAGAAAAAGCGGGCGTAGCTCATTTACCTTCATAGGCTTGCCGCCAAGGGTAAAGATTTCCACCAGCGCAAGATCGGTGATATTGAGCGCATAACGCACGCGAATGAGGATATCGTTTCTAGTCATATAATCCTTTTCTCATCGGCTTCTGATAATAACTGGAATCGCCATTGCTGGCTATGGAGCAATAAAAGCCGGAACGAAATAAAAGTTTTAACCTATAGATACAACAGATTGATGCAACCGATAGATCCAACCGAGAGAGTAAACTTGACATGGAGGCTTAGCCTAACTAGGATTCCCTTCTGTCACCTTCGCGGAATACTGAGGGCGCCCGGTGCCTTATAGACGTACTTGGAATAAGGAGCTGATATCAAAGGCAGATATATCCTGAGGCGTTTAGCCATAGGGGTTCCGACATTTTTCGGCATTACTTTTTTAGCCTACCTCATTTCAGCTATGGCGCCAGGCAGCCCCCTGGACGCTCTTCTCGCAGATCCCAACATCAATCCGGCCGAACTGGAGAGGCGGCGGGTAGAGCTGGGCTTGGACAACCCTATCATCATTCAGTATTTCACTTGGCTGGGAGAGTTCCTGCGTGGCAACCTGGGTTTCTCCTTCAAGACCCAGCGAGCAGTCTCGGATATGATTATGGAACGCCTCGGACCAACGGCCATTCTCGCAACCTGCTCGGTTATCCTTTCTTTGATCGTTTCCATTCCCTTAGGCATTATGGCTGCAGCGAGACCATATTCAAAAAGGGATTATGTATTTTCCAGCCTCTCCTTCCTGATGGCCGCCACGCCCAACTTCTTCGCCGGCCTTGTCCTCATTTACATCTTTGCGGCAGTGCTTAAAATACTTCCCACCGGGGGAATGTACGACTCTTCGGGAGTGAGAAACGCGGCTATCTTGGCCCGGCATTTGATTTTGCCTACGCTGGTGCTCTCATTCCAGCAGATAGGAAGCTGGATACGGTATATGAGGGGATCGATGCTGGAAGTACTGCAGGAAGACTATATCCGTACTGCCCGGGCCAAGGGATTGAAAAAGCCTGGAGTTATTCTCAAACACGGTCTTAAAAACGCCCTTATTCCCGTAGTGACGGTGGTGGGAATGTCCATCCCCTCTTTGGTGGGCGGGGCAGTGGTGACCGAGCAGGTCTTCGGCTGGCCGGGGATAGGTTCGCTGATGGTCCAGTCCATAGCTGCCCGGGATTACCCGGTAATCATGGGGATCACGGTACTGGTTGCTTTTGTCGTTCTGCTGGCAAATCTCGCCACCGACTTGGTCTATGGAGTGCTAGACCCGAGGATCCGATATGCCTAAACCATCCTCGTACTTCGCCGACGCCATGGAAAAATTTAAGGAGCATAGACTGGCCGTCTTCGGCTTAGGCGTTCTTGTCAGCCTTGTCGTCATAGTTGTTTTTGCCCCAATTATCTTTCCATTGGATCCCTATACATCGGACTACTTCGAATTCGGTACTGCTCCCAGCGCCAAGCACCTCCTAGGAACCGATGCGGTAGGCCGGGATTTGCTGGCACGAATGGTCTTTGGAGGCAGGACTTCTCTGTTTGTCGGTCTAACATCGACCCTCATTAGCCTTTTAATCGGAGTCCCCCTCGGGCTTACCGCCGGCTACTACCGTGGCTGGTGGGAGGCGCTGGTTATGCGGCTGGCCGATATTTTTATGTCCTTTCCCGCTATGGTTCTTATTTTAGTGCTTGTGGCGGTGGTGGGACCTTCAATCTGGTCGGTGACGGTGGTTATTGGAATTCTGGGCTGGACCCAATTTGCCAGGCTTGTCTTTGCCAATGTGCTCTCGGTAAGGGAAAAAGAATACGTTGAGTCGGCCCATGCTATAGGAACAAAGGACTTCACCGTACTCACAAAATATATTCTGCCTAATTCTATAGCTCCCATCCTTATTTCCATGACATTCAGGACAGCCCAGGCGATCATCATGGAATCATCCTTGAGTTTTCTGGGCATGGGCGTTCAGCCTCCCATGGCCAGTTGGGGCAACCTCATGAACGAAGCCCTCTCCATCACGGTGCTCTCCCAAAAGCCCTGGATATGGGCTCCTCCGGGAATTGCCTTGGTGCTGATCGTGCTTTCTATTAACTTTGTAGGTGACGGAATCAGGGATGCCCTGGATCCAAAAATGCGTGTCTAAGGAGTATCTATGAGACAAAGATCAAGGAAAATGCGGGTTTTCGCGCTGCTTTTGGCCGCACTGGCTGTATTAATCAGTCCTGCCGCTGCCCAGAGCGCCAAACCCAAGGTTGTCACCCTGGCCATGACCAATGCCTGGGATTCCATGATGCCCATGAATACCAATTCAAATTATGGGCTTTTGGTATATGACCAGATATACGACCGCTTGGTGGTTACTAAGGCCGACGGCAGCTTCTCGCCCCGCTTGGCCAAGAGCTGGTCGGTGAATGCGGCATCCACCACCATCACCTTTACCCTGAACGAGAAGGCCACATGGCACGACGGCAAGCCCGTAACAGCCCACGATGTGGTCTTTACCGCCCAGATGTATTCCAATCCAGCGGTCAAAGCCTTGGGCCGCTACAGGCTCAGCTTCTTCGCCGGCACCGATGATTCCGGCGCCGAGCTTTCTGCCGGGTCCATCGGCGTCAAGGCTGATGGTGACTACAAGGTTGTTTTCACCCTTAAAAAACCGGTCTTCGCCGACACAGTGATCGATCAGTGGGCTACCGCCTTCTTTATCGTGCCCAAGCATATTTTCCAGGGAAAAACCGCGGCGGAGATCAACGCGCCCACCCTCTGGGCTAAGCCAATTGGATCAGGTCCCTTCAAGTACGAACGGGAAATCTCAGGCGAGCGGATGGAACTAGTGGCCAATAAAAACTACTTCCTGGGAGCTCCCGACTTTGACAGACTCGTTATCCGCATCATGCCCTCGGCCAGCCTCCTGTCCGGACTTATCTCCGGCGAAGTAGACATTATAGCGGGCGGCGCCATGGGTTCTATTTCCCTGGATGACTGGCCTACCGCCCAGAAACAGGCCAACCTGGTCACCGAGTCCATTCCCACCCTCAACTACCAGACTCTCATCATCAATACCCAGCAGCCCTACATGACCCAAAAAGTCCGCCAAGCCTTCAATATGGCTATCAACAGGCGTGTGCTGGTAGATGCGCTTCTGCGTGGCCAGGGCGTGGCGCTCATGACCCCAATTTCCCCGGTGAGCCCCTATTTCAACCAGAAACTCAAGGATATCCCCTTCGATCCGGCCAAGGCTGCCCAGATCCTTAAGGATGAAAAATTCCCCTTCGATAAGGAACTGGTCTTCTATGTACCCTCCGGCAACGTAGCCAGGGAGCGGACCGCCGTACTCATCGAACAGGACTTTGAAAAGCTTGGCGTCAAGATAAGAATCCAGACCGTGGATTTCCCCACCCTGATGAACAACATGCGTTCAGGCTCCCATGATTTCGGCATTATCGGTTCAGGCGGTACCCTCGATCCCGCCGAGAGCAGGGAGATGGTAAGCCCTACCTCCACAGTTAACTTCTCCAGGCTGACAACCCCGGTGCTGACCGATCTTATCGATCAGGGCGCGGCCAAGCTGACCCTGGCAGAACGCAAACCCTATTTTGACAAATACCAGGAAATGGTAGCCGAGCTTTCCCATATGCCCTATCTCTACACCACCAACGCGCTCATGGCTTACAACAAACGCCTTTCCAACGTAAGCGCAGTGGATTTCTCCCGCCTGAACTGGAAGGCCTGGGAGTGGAAGGTTAGCAATTAATGAATAAGGAAGGATCGGGAGAGGAGCTTCTTCTGGAGGTGAGCGGACTCAAAACTGAGTTCGTCACCAAGAAGGGGATGGTACGTGCCGTCGACGGCATCGATTTTACCCTGCGGCGCGGCGAAATCCTCGGCATAGCCGGGGAGTCTGGCTGTGGAAAGTCGGTCACCGCTCTCTCGATCCTACGCCTTTTACCTGATTACGCGGATATTAGTTCCGGCCGCATAACGATGAAAGGCCGGGATCTGCTAAAGCTTTCGGAAGACGCGATGTGCGATGTCAGGGGCAATCAAATCGCCATGATATTCCAGGATCCCATGACATCGCTCAACCCGGTATTTACCCTGGCTACCCAAATGATCGAACCTTTTGTGATTCACCAGGGCATGACTAGAGCTCAAGGGAGAGAAAAAGCCCTGGAAATGCTGAAGAAAGTAGGTATCCCCTCCCCAGAGCAGCGGCTGGACGAATACCCCCACCAACTATCAGGGGGTATGCGTCAGAGAGTCATGATAGCCATGGCCCTTTCCTGCAATCCTCAGCTTCTCATAGCCGACGAACC
>CAZHSK010000125.1:0-4709 GCA_964535235.1 uncultured Treponema sp.
TATATACTATCCCTGGAAACCTATTTCCCCGATGACTGGCTTGCTGTGCTTCTCAGACATCAAATGGCTGTATCCCTGGAAGACTGGCCCGCTACTTTGGCTATCGCCGAGGAAGGCATGCAAAGATTCAAGGGCGAGGCTATGTTGCTGGATTCGCTCCTGGGGTCCTGGTTGCTTTCTGCCCAAGGCTACATGGAAGGTTTTTCCTTTCTGGAGGATCAAATCCTATGGTCCCAAAGCGAAAGCGAACAGCTTGTACTTCTGCTCTTCTATCGGGCGGCATATCGCCTCTACGGCCTGAGAACCGCAATCCTTACCGATCCGCAAACCCAAGTCCACCTTGTCGAAGAAGATCTGAGGAATACCGAAACGCTCAATGCTAAATTTCCCAGGGAAGATCTGGATCTGGAATCGAATATCAAGCTAATGCGAGAAGAGTTGAGCCAATTCTAAAAGGCCCTCCGCGTTGACATTCAGGGCGCTTTACGATACTGTCATGTGCGAAGATGAGCATTGCCGCAGGGCAAAGCTATGCGACCCAGTAGCTCAGATGGATAGAGCGGCTGCCTCCTAAGCAGCAGGTCGGCCGTTCGAATCGGCCCTGGGCCAATATCCCCACAGCACATAAATACTCCTTGAGGCTTTTTTGAAGTTTTCGAACTTTAAATGTTTGCTCGTTCCTGAAAAATATTCAATAACAATGTGAATATTGCTTGCATTCAAAAATAACGCTGTTACAATAATTTATTGTAAAAAAATACATAACCTTGTTTTTGCCCGGGAGGAATCATGAAAAAATCGCTGATTGCCTTGATTATCCTCGTGGCCTTTTCGTTTGCCAGCTGTTCAACATTAGTGAGAATCAACACCCCCGACGCGGAGGGAGCAATAGTAAAAGTCAACGGAGAGAGGATCGGCACAACTCCAACCAAAGCCAAGTTGAGCGATGCGATATGGGAGGATTACGAGGTCGAGGTAACGATGGATGGGTATAAGCCCTATCACGGCATGCTTAAAAAAGAATTCAAGGTAGGCACCTTCATCGGTGGATTCTTCATTTGGCCACTCTTCCTCTGGGTCTATGGCCCGGCGCCAATCCAGAATATCTACCTGGATAAAAAATAAAATATAGCGGCATTTGAAATAGGTTAGACTACTAATCGCCTTGAAAGTGAATCGCCTTGAATATTGTTGACCGAGACTCAAGCCTGCGGATATGCTGATCGACGATGAAACTATGGTTTAAGTACCTAGCCGGCATTGCCTTTGGCGCCCTCCTCTTCTGGGTTAGTCCTCCCTCCCTTTTCGAACCTGGAGCGGCCTTCTCCCAGGCTTCTGAATTAGCGTTCCGCATCGGTTTTTACGTGATGGAAGCCCTTCTTCTGGTAAACTTGCCGTTGGCTGTGGTCAAACTATACGAAGAAAAGCGATTCTGGAAACTCACCGGTACAAGCCTGGCCTTCTTTTCCATTTCCCTTATTGTCGCTTCTACACTCGGGCTAGTGACTGCCTTGGCATTTCTGCCCATACGTCTTCCCCTGCTTTCGGATATTTCTGCTCCGGTTGCTCAAGCTTTCGGAAAGGGATGGATGTCGATCTTTCCGGATAATTTATCGGAACTGATTTTGAAATCAGGCGATATGCCCATTCCTGCCTTGATCTTTTCGCTCTGCGTTGGATTGGCCATAGCCCACGACCCAATAGCAGCCAAACCCCTTACCGATATCCTCGATTCCTTTTCAAGAATTCTCCATACGATCAATGTATTCATCACGGAAATTGTCGGGGCACTCCTCATTCCCATCTCCGCCCAAGCCTTTCATAACATGGCAAGAACTTTGGACGGGGGTATTTATGGTTCCTTCCTCGCGGTGCTTACGCTGGCTTGGTTGTCCTTTGCCCTGGTGATAATGCCCCTCGCTTTATTCTTTCTTGGAGGCAAAAAAAATCCCTACCCCCTCATTTATTCCAACCTGCCCGCAGCACTGGCTGCCTTCAGTTCCGGCAGACTACGGTTCGCCTTGGGTACTATTCTTAGGCAAACCAGAGAAAACCAGGGGATAAAGCGCCGCTACAATGCCCTGTTCATGCCATCAGGCCTGGTGTTTGGCCGAGTGGGCAGCGCCTTTATTGCTGCTTTTTCTTTCGTCGCCATTCTTTCCTCCTACACCCAGCTGAGCCTTTCCCTGCCCCGCCTGAGCCTTGTAGCCCTGATTGTGCCTCTTGCGACAGTAGCCGCATCCTTCTCGCTGGGGAGCGGGCCAATAGCCATAATAACCATAGGCTGTGCCCTCTTCGGCAAGGGATTCGAGAACGGCTTCCTGATCATGGCGCCTATAGCAATCCTACTTTCCACGATGTCGGGCTTTCTGGATGCCCTGTGGATAGGAGCCGGTCAGTCGATCATCGCCCGGAGGAACCTGAAGGCCGATCCCAAGTTGCCTCGCAATTTCATCTGAGCGAGGGAATCAAGGGGCGAGGCTTGACGACCCTAGGTTGGCGTTCTACTATCGGAATATATGGATCTAATGACAGTTTTAAAACCCGAGCTCGTCGCCTTGAAGCTTTCTGGCACTACCAAGGATCAAATTATAGACGAGCTCGTAGATGTGGCTATGAAGAGCGGGAAAGTGAGCGACAAGGCTGTTGCCAAAGCTTCTGTGCTGGAGCGTGAAGCCAGGATGAGCACGGGCATGAAGCATGGAATCGCCATTCCTCACGGCAAAACCCAGGCAGTGTCCGAGCTAGTGGCCTGCGTCGGCGTATCGGACAGGGAAGTCGACTTCGAAGCCCTAGATCACAAGGGCTGCAGAATTTTCATCATGACGCTCTCGCCTCCCGACAAAACGGGCCCTCACCTGCAGTTTCTCGCCGAGGTGAGCATGTTGTTCAGGAGCGAGGAAAAGCGTCAGGCTATCCTGAAGGCCAAGACGCCCCAGGAAATACTGGCCATACTCAAACCATAAAAAAAAAGGGCTGCCCAAAAGGACAGTCCTTTTCGCGCTATCCCGTGGTTCTGGAATTAGTCCAGCACGGCGAGGATATCGGACATCTTGACGATGAGGTGCTCGGCGCCGCCGATCTTGATCTGGGTGCCGGCGTACTTGTCGTACATTACTTCATCGCCCGCCTTGACTTTGATCACATCCTTGTCAGTTCCCACAGCGACGACCACGCCAGTCTGGGTTTTTTCCTGGGCGGTCTGCGGGATTATGATACCACCCGCAGTCTTGGTCTCGCTTTCCTTGATCTTGATCAGAACGCGATCTCCCAAGGGTTTAACGTTCATACCTTATCCTCCTGAATATCGTTTAATATAAAATGGATCATAGGAAATATAGAAAATCTAAGCCCAAGGGTCAAGGGAATGGGGAGCAAAGCAGTTAAAGACCGATGTATTGACAGAATCTCCTCCTTTGTGTTGAATAAAGGAAGATGACAGTTTTACGTTTTTTGTCATTTAAATAAGGAGCTGTCGATGTCAGTAATACTGCGCTCCCTGGGTGCGAGCATAGCCCCCATAAGGATGAGTAACGAAGATATTGCACTGCGTCTGGATACCACGGATGAGTGGATCCGTTCCCATACGGGCATAGGAGCCCGGCATTTCGCCCCCAAAGGGGTAATGACCAGCGATATGGCCGCGGAGGCGGCTCAGAAAGCCTTGGCCAAAGCGGGAATAAGCCCCAAAGAACTGGACCTTATCGTGCTGGCCACAGCCACGCCTGACTTTTTCGGCTTCCCCGCCACCGCCTGCATTGTGCAGGAAAAGATCGGCGCCTATGGCGTACCAGCTTTCGATATTACCGCGGGCTGTACTGGTTTTATCTATGCCCTCGATGCCGCAGCTTCGATGCTGGAAGCCAGGCACGGGCGCCACGCCTTGGTGATAGGCGCCGATCTTCTTAGCAGGATCGCGGATTGGAGCGATAGATCCACCGCCGTTCTTTTTGGCGACGGAGCCGGAGCCGCGGTTATTTCACGGATCGACGAGGCAGGCAGGGGCTGTCTTTCATTTATTCTGGGCGCCGAGGGCTCGGGCGCCAAGGACCTCTATCTGGAACAGTCTCCCAGGGACGATGTGTGGGAGCGTAGCGCACCTACGGTGCCAACGCTGAGGATGGATGGAAAAAAGGTCTATGAATTTGCGGTTAAGTCCATCACTGTCCTGATAGAGCGCATAATGCACGCCACAGCGTATAGGCTCGAGGATTTCGACTGGATAGTGCCCCACCAGGCCAATGCCCGGATCGTACAGGCTGCGGGGAAACGTTTCGGTGTTCCGGCAGAAAAGTTCTATCTGAATATAGACGAGTATGCCAACACCTCGGCGGCCAGCATACCGCTTGCCCTGGCCGAGATGGATGAGAAGAGGCTTTTAAAACAGGGCAATCTGATAATGCTGGTGGGATTCGGCGCCGGCCTCACCTACGGGTCCGCAGTCATACGCTGGTAGTTTTTACAGGAGGAATTAAATGAAAGAGAATATCGCGGTAACTGGGCTCGGACTGATCAGCCCCTTGGGCAACGGAGTGGATACGTTTTGGAATGCCCTCCTACGGGGCGAGTCAGGAGTAGGCGCTGTAAGTCATTTCGACGCATCGGCGCTGGAGAGCAGGATCGCAGCAGAGGTTAAGGGCTTCGATCCAGGGTTGTGGATGGACAAGAAGGAATCCAGGAAAATGGCTCTCTTTTCCCAGTACGCGGTG
>CAZHSK010000126.1:0-4697 GCA_964535235.1 uncultured Treponema sp.
GAGACGGCGGCAATTTTACTGGCCTTTCTCAAGGAGCATGGAGTATGAGCGGTCACATAATAAGTATTCTGGGTATCGGCTTGTATTATCTTTCCGTGGGAGTCGGAGCCCCCATTGTGTATGTGCATGGCAATACCGGCTCAAGCCGCTGGTTTGAAAAAGTGGCTGAGATCCCCGGCTACAGGACAATTGCTCTGGACCTGCCCAATTTTGGCCGATCCGGAGCCCTCGACGCTGAGCCTGATATTCACCTCTACGCCGATTATCTTCTGGAATTTCTTAAAGCGCTGGATATCGAGTCTCCGGTCTTGGTAGGGCATTCGCTGGGAGGGGCTGTGGTGCAGTCCCTGGCCGTCCGCCATCCCGATGCATTGGAAGCCATGGTCTTGGTGGATTCTTCATCTCCTTCCGGTC
Source organism: uncultured Treponema sp. (assembly GCA_964535235.1). GTDB lineage: Bacteria > Spirochaetota > Spirochaetia > Treponematales > Rectinemataceae > UBA2256. Next base: position 415 of record CAZHSK010000126.1, read on the forward strand.
TGGTCACGCCCAGGGATCGCCACCCGATCATTGAAATGATGCGCACGAACAGGAGCATTCTTTCGCAAGCCCTCGCAGCCACCGTGCCCGCGAACAAGGACAGCCAGTTTTTTGAATTGTTAGTCGATGACGCGGTGAGGATGAACGAAAAAGCGTGGATTGGCAATGCAGAAGCCCTAAGCCGTTTCGATATCAGCGACCGCACCGCTGCTTTTAAAAAACCCGTGCTGGTAATCCAGGGCAAGGCCGATATCCTCATCACCGAACAGATGGCCAGACAAACCGCCAGAGCCTATCCTGCAGGGGAATTCTCGCTTATAGAAAATTCTGGCCATTCGCCCATTGTGGAAGCTCCCGGAGTATTTATTAAAATTCTCGTCGAGTTTCTCGCTAGAATTAGAATTGAAGCTTTTGCAAAAGTCAGATGAGTTTTGCAAAAGCTACCTTTGAGATGTGTACGTTTCGTCAATTTTCATGCATTCAGCATAAAAATTGACGAAACTACAAAGCCAATTTCAAAAGTTAATAGACTTTTGAAATTGGCTAAATTGAGCAGGATTTGATCGCCGTAATAAGCGGCGTTGTTTATTGTAAAACTTCGCGTCGAGGAAAAAACCCTACGCGAGACTTTTAGTATAAGGAGCCTTCCGATGTCCAAGGTGAGCATTGTCGGTGCATACAACACCGCGTTCAGCAATTTTGTGAAAAAAGACAAAGAAACGGGGAGTATCACCGATCTGAAGAGCATCTATGAGTTGCTCACCGAGGCGGGGAGGGGGGCCCTGGACAACGCCGGCATCGACGCTTCCGAAGTGGACGGAGTATGGGTAGCCTCCTGCGCGCCTGGCATATTCGCCAATCAGGAGCACATCGGCGCTCTGGGCCTTGAAGTCGCCCCTGCTGCACTGCGCTTCAAGCCCATGACCAGGGTTGAGGATGCCTGCGCCTCCGGATCGGTGGCGCTCTTCAGCGCCCTCTATGCAGTGGAATCAGGGAGGGCCAAGGTGGCCTTGGTAATAGGCGTGGAGAAGATGAACCTCCTGGATACCAAGGGAGTAACCCATGGCCTGGCCACCTGTTCCTACTGGGCCGAGGAAGGAGCTAAGGGAATGACCTTCCCCGGGCTCTTCGCCGAGTACGCCAAGGGTTATGCCGCCCACTATAAACTGGATGACGAAACCCTGGCCCGAATGCTAGCCACGGTCGCGGCGCTCAACTATAAAAATGGCCTGGACAATCCCCTGGCCCATTTCGGCAAGGGAGGCCCCTCGGACAGACTTGGACTTACGACTGCCCAGGCTATCCTCTCCCTGCCACCTGAGAAGAATCCTGTCATCGCTCAGCCGTTGAGGCTTCACGACTGCTCCTTGGTCACAGACGGAGCCGCCGCCCTGGTGATAGCGGCCTCGGACTCCAGTCTGGGCAGAGGTCAGAAGGCAGTGCAGGTAGCCGGCATTGGGCATGCCAACGAACGTATAGCCATATCCGCCAGACCTAACATGCATGAACTCATGGCTGGCAAGGTAGCGGTCGCGGCGGCTTTCGCCGAGGCGGGCATAGGCATAGGCGATGTGGATATCGCTGAGGTCCACGATTGTTTTACCATCAATCAGCTGCTCTGCACCGAAGCCCTCGGGCTCTCCACCAATGGAAGAGCGGGCTTCGATTACATGGAAGGCCGATTTAGCAGGGACGATCCGCATTGTGCCGTGAACCTTTCAGGAGGCCTGAAAGCCAAGGGCCATCCTGTGGGCGCCACAGGCGTTTCCATGAACGTCCTACTTTACAAGCAGCTGGTTGGCCAGGCGATTGGAGCTACCCTCAGCGGGAAAAAACCTCTCGTGGGTGTAAGCCTGAACGTGGGAGGATCCTCGGTCACCAACTGTGTCACCGTACTCAGACGCTGAGTGAGTAGCCAGGACTTATCTCTGCTTCACACTGCCCGGCTCTCTTCCCCAAGGTGTCGAGACCGGGCTATTCTTGAGTTGGATGAACGATGGCAATGACCTGGTGGCCGAGACTAGCCGCATCAATCTCTATTCAGAGTATAGCCTCCACGACCAGCTCAAGCGCCAGGCGGCAGGCCCGGGTGGCCGGATCGAGGTCGCCATTGAAGGAAAGATTGCCGACGCGCTGAGGCCTGACGGCGAAATAGTAGAAATTCAGACCGGTTCCTTGAGCCCCATTGTGGACAAGGCTGAATTCTGGTGCAGCAAAGGCTACCGACTGCGCATCCAGATACCCCTGGCCGCCCTAAAAACCATAGTCAGCATCAGGCAGAGCTCCGGTGAAGTTATATCCAAGCGCAGAAGCCCTAAAAAGGAAGCACTCTGGTCTGTCTTCGACCGCTTTGTAAGGGCTTCGAGCCTCTTGAGCCTGCCGGGTTTGGTTATCGAACTGGTATACATCGAGATGGAAGAAATCCGCACGGTGCTGGAAGAGCCCGTTCGCCGTGGCCGTTTTCTCAAATCCTACGCTACCGTCGATAGGAACCTCGTGGCCGTAAGGGAATCGAGGGAGTTCGTGAGCCCTGCGGACTGGCTGGCACTGCTTCCAGATTGCGATAGCGGATATTGGACCTCGACATCCCTGGGTAAGGCTGCGGGCATAGGCACAAACCAGGCTCGAAAAGTGCTCTATACCTATGCCAGGGCGGGTTTTCTTATAGAAATTCCTTCCGAAGGCAGAGCGAAGCGCTACTCGCCAGGAGTACCGCGCTAAGCAATGAAAGGCTAAGCACGATGCGCTAGCATAACCCGACAATAATTAGTCAGACAGGATGCGTCTCTTCAACTGGGCTGTATTGGGCCAGACTAAACGTTATAGCGCTTAACCTTCTTCGTGGTGGTCATCTCCAGAGGCTTACGCAGCACCTGTACCCTCATGATCTTCTGATAGGGCAGGAGCTTCTGGTTTACCTCGTCGACAATGGCTTCCATCCGAGCTTCCGCAGCCTTATACGCTGCAGCTTCCGTATCGGCAAGCTTCTTCAGCCACTCTTGCTCTGGGTAGATGAGGGCTTTGATGAGCTCTACGCTTTCGTTGGCCTTTTCGTGGTAGCCCTTTACGAGAATCTGGTCTATTTCCACATAGAGCTGGAAGCGGTTTTCGATTTCTTCCGGGTAGACGTTCTTGCCTCCCTCGGTGACGATCAGGTTTTTAGCCCTGCCGGTGAGATAGACATAGTCTTCCTCGTCCATGTATCCCAGATCCCCGGTCTTGAACCAGCCATCCTCGGTAAATACTTCGGCGGTTTCCTCGGGCATTTTGTAGTAGCCCTTCATCACCATGGGACCTTTGACGGCGATTTCGCCAATGCCGTCTTCATTGGGCTCCAGGATTTTCATCTGGACCTGGGGAATGATCTTGCCCACCGAATCCACCTTGTAGTGTTCCTTGGGATTCAAGGTGAGAATGGGAGAGGTCTCGGTGAGACCGTAGCCTTGAATAAAGTCGATGCCCAGCTCGTTGTATTTCTTGAACACCGATGGCGCCAGAGGGCCGCCGCCGGATATGCAGATGCGTATAGTAGAAAGACTGGCCTTGTCCAGAATGCTGTGGAAGATTTTCTTGCCCGGATTTACCTTGAATATTTTTTTTATCGCTCCCGATACTCCCATGAGGAAGGAAATCAGGCCGAATACCAGAGCTCCCTTTTCCTTTACACCCTTCAGAATACCATTGAGCAGCTTGTTGAAAAGCAAGGGCACACCCAGGAACATTGTCACCTTGGCTTCCTTCAAATCCTTGAGTATTTGCTTTACCACCATCTTTTTGCCGAACACGATTTCAGCGCCGGTGGAGATGGCCTCGATAAATACTGCGAGCATCGTGTAGGAATGGTGTATCGGCAGAAGGGCATAGAATACATCGGTGTGAAGTACCGTGAGGTTGGCCTGGGCGAGGTAGCAGTCGGAAACCAGATTGCTGTGGCTCAGCATTACCCCCTTAGGTACTCCAGTTGTCCCCGAAGTGAAGAGAATAGCCGCAGTATCGCCTTCGGCGACTGCGTGAGCCTCTGGAAGGGTATCTCCCGCTGGAGGCGACAGCTCATAAATGTAGCCTTCTCCATTTTTGAAAAGGGACAATGTCGTTCTCAGCCAGGGGCAGGAGGCCTTGAGCTCCGCGGACTTTTCCTCATCTACGAAGAGAATGCCCGCGTCGCTGGCTTTTATCAGATTTGTGATCTCTGGTGTGCTGATCTGGTAATCGATGGGGACGACGATAGCTCCGGCTTCCAAGATAGCCAGGTAGGCCACTGCCCACTCGGGCGAATTCTTGCC
>CAZHSK010000127.1:0-4683 GCA_964535235.1 uncultured Treponema sp.
CTACGCAGGGCATCCTTGGCGGCGGCGGGCATCGCGGTGGGGGTAGGCGCCCTCATCATTGTACTGGGGGTCATGGGCGGGCTGCAAAAGGGCTACATCGATTCCATCCTGGAGATTTCCTCCTTTCACCTAAGGGCGAGTTCGGCAAAGCCAATTTCCGACGACACCATATCCAAGCTTCGTTCCCTGGATGGTATTGCCTCGGCCCTCCGCTTCAAGGAAACCCAGGTGCTGGCCATTGGACCCTCGGGCACAACCTTGAACTTGGCCTTGAGAGCCTTCGAAGCAGGCAGCGGCGCCTTGGATCCCGGCCTGGCTAGAGCCCTCGGCCTGCCTACGGACATTGAGTTTCCTGCCGCCGAAGGACTCGTGCTGGGCAAGGAAGCGGCGGAGGTTTTAGGTGCTGACGAGGGTACGGAAATAAGGCTTTTCGGGATGGTGCAAACCCCTGATGAAGGCATAGTCCCCATAGATGCTAGGTATAAGGTCGCTGGATTTTTTACCTCAGGCTATTACGAATTCGATTCCTCCATGGCCTTCGTAAGCCTGGAGGGGGAAGGCGCATCCGGGGATTTTATGGCCCAGGCAGACTGGAGCCTAGGTATAAAACTACGAAAACGATTCGACACCCGGAGCATGGAAGCCAGGGTGGCTACGGTTCTGGGCGAAGGCGACTGGGGACTGCTGAGTTGGCGGGAGTATAACAGGAGCTTTTTCGGAGCGCTCCGGATGGAAAAGACCATCATGATGCTCCTGGTCAGCCTCATTTTCGTTGTCGTGGGCATTAATTTTTTCCATGCCATGAGGCGGAGCATCGCTGGTAAAATGGCCGATATTGCAGTGCTAAAATCCTTGGGCGCGAGCGAATCTGATATCCGCAGCATCTTTGTTCTGGATGGGCTTTCCATAGGAATTTCGGGAGCCTTCATAGGAACGCTTTTGGGTTTGCTGACGGCCTTCAACATCAACGCTATTGTGGAGTTTTTCTCCTCCCTGCTCAGAACCCTGGCAGCCTGGCTGGGGAGCATCGGGCTTGCCCTGCCCGGGAGCGATTACAGGCTTTTTTCGCCAGCCCACTACTATATCGATGCAATCCCCGTATCCATAGCGGCGGGGGAACTTATGTTCATAGTATTCACCGCCGTCGCCTCCACTGCCATTGCGGCATCGGCCGCATCCCGCAGGGTTTCCGAGGCGAGTCCTTCGGAGGTATTCAGGAATGAATGACACTGGAATCGCCGATTGCCGGGATTCGGGAATCAGCTGCAAGGGCCTCTGCAAGAGTTTTGCGAGCCAAGCCGAGACTCTCCAGGTTCTCAAGAATCTCGATCTGGAAATTCCAGGTGGAAGTTCCTGTTCCATCATGGGAGCCAGCGGCTCGGGGAAAAGCACCCTGCTTTCAATACTGGGTGGGCTGGAGCGTTTCGATGCAGGAGCGCTGAAGGTGGGGGGATATGAACTCCAACTTCTGGCCGAAAAGGATCTGCCTTCATTCAGAAGCCGTGTGGTAGGCTTTGTCTTCCAGTTCCATTACTTGCTCAAGGACTTTTCAGCCTTGGAGAATGTGGCGCTTCCGGCCTATATGGCTGGTATGAGCCGGACCGAGGCATGGGAAAAGGCTGGCTCCCTTCTGGAGAAAGTAGGGCTGGGCCAACGCCTGAGGCACTTTCCTTCAGAACTATCGGGCGGTGAACGCCAAAGGGCAGCCATCGCCAGGGCTCTTGTAAACGATCCTCTGGTGATACTCGCCGACGAACCCACAGGCAATCTGGACGCCCAGAACGCCCAGGCGGTGAGCGAACTCCTTTTCAGCCTGCCCTCTCTCTACAAGGCCAGTCTTGTGCTGGCCACCCACGATAAGGGTTTGGCTGAAAAAGCAGAATTGCGTTTTGCCCTGGAACAGGGCTCCCTTAGGACAGTATGAGACTATCGCCCCTTGTCTTCGTGGCCGCCCGGAGCCTCTTGGGCCGGACAGGACCGCGCCGGCAGGATCTGCTCAGGCGCAGCAAGGGTATGGGCGCGCGGCTAGCCTCTACTGAACGGCCCCGCACTACACAGGCTGGGAGGGGCAGGGGGCTCAGCCATTCCCAGGGTCTATGGGGGGCTGTGCTAGGAATTGGAGTGAGCCTTATTCCTTTGCTGTTAGTCCTGGTAGTCTCCGATGGCATGATCGAGGGCATAACCAGGCGCTATATTGAAACCAAGACCTTCCATATCCAGGTGGCAGTGCCTGACGGCATGGATAGGGAAGAAGCAGCCCAGGGATTGGATGCCGCCCGAAAGGTTCCCGGTGTTGTTTCGGCGCTTATGGAGACCAATGGAAACGCCGTGGCTGTCTCACCCTCCGCGAGCAACGCGATACTGCTCAGGGCCGTGGATCCCTCGTTTTTCGAAGATGAAGGAACCCGGGAATACCTTTTACTGGAAGCAGGAGCCCTGGTTCCCAAGGGCAACAGAGACATCGTCCTGGGTTCGGCACTCGCCCGGACTCTCAAGGTTTCTGTGGGTGATCAAATCACCGTTATAAGCCCCAACAGGGATTCTGAGGATGAAGAAAATTCCCTGGATGGCCTGGCCGCCTACAGGCCAAGGCTTTCCTTCTTCAAGGTGAGCGGGATTGTAAGCGCAGGCTACAGAGACCTGGACTCATTCTGGGCATTTATCACCCCCCAGGCTGGAGAAAGGCTTTTAGTGTATTCATCCTGCTATTCATTTTTCGGCATCAAGGTAGCCGATCCCTACGACAACGGCCTGGGAGGGGTACGCCAGGAGCTGTCCGAAAGCCTGGATTTTCTCTATCCCGAGTGGTTCGATTCCTATCTGGCCAGAACCTGGCCGGAGATAGAGAGAAGTCTGTACAGATCCTTCGGCACAACCAAGACCACCCTGCTTTTCATAATGGCTATTGCCCTCCTCATCGCCGCCATCAACCTGGGATCCTCCCTATCCACCTTTGTGGTGGAGCATTCCATGGATATCGCGGTTTTAAGGAGTTTTGGCGCCACGGACAAGGCTATTCGCATGATTTTCGTTGGAGCCGGCCTCCTCACCGGGAGCCTCGGTACCCTTATAGGTCTTCTGGCGGGCATGATTGTCTCTCTTAACGTGAACGCATTGATACAGGGCCTCGAGGGTTTGCTGAACCTGGCCAACTCGGGTATTGCCCTGCTCTCAGGCAGAGAGGCTCTTTCGCTCACGCTCCTGGATCCCGCCTACTACCTGGAGAAAATACCCGTGAGCCTTAAGCCTGGCCAGTTGGGTTTGATAGCCCTGCTCTGCGTGGCCTTGAGCGCGCTGGTATCGCTATTGCCAGCACGGAAGGCAGTGCGGATATCGGTGCAGGACCTCATCAGAAAGAGCTAGTTCCCGATTTTTATGCTACCGTTTCTATCAATTTTCTGAAGCACATGCTATGATCTTCGCCGTATACTCACATGGAGGAATAGCATGGCCAGAAAAGCTAACGCCCGTTCGGCGGAATTTGTAATGGAGAAGCTCGAAAGCCCGGAAATTCCGGCCAAGGCCGGGGAAAAGGGCAAAGCCTCACGGGTATCGGCGGAGGTTTCGGAAAAGCAGAAAGCCTTGGAAGTCGCAAGGCTGCAGATAGAAAAACAGTTCGGCCAGGGCTCCCTCATGAAGCTGGGCACTCACCAGAGCGCCCAGGGCATAGAATCCATACCTTCCGGGTCCATACTTCTGGACGAAGCCCTCGGCATCGGGGGATATCCCAGGGGAAGAATCGTGGAAATCTACGGGCCCGAGTCTTCGGGCAAGACAACCCTCGCTCTCCATGCCATTGCCGAAGCCCAGAAGAAGGGCGGCATCGCCGCCTTTATCGATGCCGAGCACGCATTGGATCCCGTCTATGCCAGAAATCTAGGCGTGGATATCGACGAACTTTGGGTTTCCCAGCCCGATAACGGGGAGCAGGCTCTGGATATAGCCGAATCCCTTATACGTTCCGGGGCGGTGGACATCATCGTTATCGACTCGGTAGCCGCTCTCACTCCCCAGGCTGAAATAGAAGGAGAAATGGGCGACGCCCATGTTGGGCTCCAGGCCCGACTGATGAGCCAGGCACTGCGCAAGCTGGCGGGCACCCTATCCAAGAGCAAGACCATCCTGGTTTTCATCAACCAGATACGCATGAAAATCGGCATTATGTTCGGCAACCCAGAAACCACCACTGGCGGCAACGCCCTAAAATTCTACGCCTCCGTCAGACTGGAAGTACGTAAGATCGAGACCATCGAAAAGGGTGGTGATGAGGATGCCCTGGGCAACAGGGTCAGGGTAAAGGTTGTAAAGAACAAGGTAGCGCCGCCCTTCAGAAGGGTAGAGCTGGAAATCATATTCGGCAAAGGCATTTCAGCTTCCGCCTCGCTCCTGGACGCGGCGGTCAAGTACTCCATAATCGATAAAAAGGGAGCCTGGTACACCTGGGGAGAAGAAAAAGTGGGACAGGGCAGGGAGAACGCCAAGCTCTACCTGGAGCAGAATGCCGATATTGCCGCCGTAATAGAGAAAGCGGTGAGGGAAAAGATGGCCCAGAAGGGATTATCTCAGTCCGAAGGCCCCGAAGCCGTCCCCAAGGTAGGTTCCAGCCTGGCCCAAACCGTCCAGGATCCTGAAGTGATCAGCGCGGACGATCTGTTCTAAATCGCTAATGGAAAGAATCTGGCT
>CAZHSK010000128.1:0-4675 GCA_964535235.1 uncultured Treponema sp.
ACTTCCTTGCGCAAATCGCCGGCGAAGCCCCTTAAGGGATCATCTTCGCTCCGCTCCTCCTCAAATGCCTCCGCGGTGGCCCTGATCATTTCGATCATCTCCTCAGCGCCCTGGCGAACCGGAAGTTTTTTCAGCACTTCCCTGGCGTAATAAATCAGCTTGGATGAAGGGCTTTTACATGAATCGAGGGCCTCTCTGGTGGTCTTCTCTACATCGGCGTAGATGATCTCCATGTCGGCTTTCTTGGTCCTGAGATCCGGAATCCGCTCATCCTGGCCGAGAAGGCGCAGATTTATGAGCAATTCCATGAGAAGAGGAATCTTGCTTTCTTCATCCTGAGTATCCCGGACTAAGGCGAGCTGGGCGAGGATGCTGTCCCAAGTATTGAGGCGCACGCGGTACCTTCCTTTAGAAGATCATGGGAGAGGAGTCGGGTATTGTCAACCTTGACTTGTTGCCGCCGCCCCGCTTGACCGGAAAGGATCTTCAGGCAAAGCTCTAGCCCTAAGATCGAAAATTGGGAGAAGTCGGTGGTGGAATTGTCCAATAAAGAAAAACTGAATGCGCTAACCCATCTCGGCGGTCTTGCAGGGGCCTTGGCATTTTCCCTATGGATACTGCCTAGGCTTTTCGCCGGCAATGACCTCATTCTAGCAGTTAGCACCAGTCTCTTCTGTGCATCCATGATAGCCCTCTACTCTTCCTCTTCCCTCTACCACCTCGCCAGGGATGAGGAGAAGAAACGAAGGCTCAAAGTTTTAGACCATAGCGCCATCTTTGTACTCATAGCCGGCAGCTACACACCCTTCGCATTGGCAGGTCTCAAAGGAGCCTGGGGATGGAGCCTTTTCGGTGTAATTTGGGGACTGGCCCTTCTTGGCATAGTTTTCAAGCTCTTCTTTACCGGCCGGTTTAAGCTGGCATCCACTCTCCTGTACATCGCCATGGGCTGGCTGGTGGTAATAGCAGGCAAGCCGCTTATTGAAAGGCTCTCTTCCCAGACACTTCTATGGCTGGTGCTCGGGGGCATCTTTTATACTCTAGGTACGGTGTTTTATCAGAACAAGAAGCTGAGGTACGGCCACGCTCTCTGGCATATCTTTGTCATATTGGGCACAGCCGGTCATGCCGTGTCTCTCTATCATCTAGCCTATCCAGCGGGTTAAATTCCATGTATACAGTAACATGAGGAGCCATGTGTATGAGACTTGCCCTGATTCAAATTAGAGGCGATACGGTATATCGATATGCCGACACGGCTTCCCGCATAAAAGCCCTGATAGATAAGGCTTGTGTGGAAAAGCCCGATCTTATTCTTCTGCCCGAATGCGCGTATCCCTCCTATCTTATCAGGCCAGAACAGGGAATCATGGAAGAATCCCTGGCTGGCTCCGAAGCCCTCCTTATCGAGGTCTCCGAGTTGGCGCGGCGGTATTCGGTGTATATCTGCATTGGCCTCGCGGTAGAGCGCGAAGGCAAGATATATAACGCCGCGGTCACCTTCGACAGGAAGGGACGGGAGATCGATTTTACGGCCAAAACCAACCTCTGGCATTTCGACGACCGCTGGTTCGCGCCTGGTTCGGGTTATTCGGCTTTCGATACCGAGTTCGGCAGAGTCGGGACGATGATCTGCGCTGATGGCAGAATACCGGAAATCGCCGGGCTTTTGGCCAGGGACGGCGCTCGGCTTATTCTAGACCCTGTCAATCTGGTAGCCGCAGCCGAGAAGCCCGAGCAGCTGAGCAATCAGCAGTATGAGTTTATCCTTCAGGAAAGGGCCAGGGAGAACGGCGTTTACATAGCCGTATGCGATAAGTGCGGGGTGGAAGGAAACATAGTGACCTTCCTAGGCCGCAGTTTTGTGGTTGACCCCGAGGGCGCCATGATCGCTCAGTGCTCTCCTGACCGAGAAGAAATCAAGATTGCCGACATCGACCTCTCCAGAAGCAAGCCCGCCCCCCTTCCTAAAGCCCAGCTCTTCGCTGCCATGACGAAGCCGGTGGACGAGACGTCCGTTTTTAATATCTGCCGCCAGTCCTACAAGGTCGAGGAGCTCGTCCTCTATACCATGCTGGCCCGTTTTGAGAGCGCTTCTGACAAGGAGTATCTGGAGAAGGCGCTGTATTATGTGAATAACGCCCATACTCTTCGCGCCCGATTGCTTGTTTTACCAGAAATGCCCAGGAATATTTCTGTAGATGAGGACTTTTTAAAAACCATGTCCGATGTGCTCGCCGAGGGATATTTCGCGGTTACCGCGGCCACTGCCGCAGGCACAGGTGCCAGAGCGGCTTTTCTTCTTTCCGGAGGAAAGCCATCGCAGATACTGCCTTTTGCCAGTCTTTTAAAATCGCCTAACGCAGATGCTTTTGGAATCGCCCAACTCGATTCTTCGATCCGCCTCGGAGCAATGTTTGATGAGGAAATTCATGTTCCTGAAATCGCCAGAACGGCCATGCTGAATGGGGCTGATATACTGGTGTATTTCGACTCAAGCCAAGGCGATGCAACACAGAAGGCAATAAAGACAAGGGCGGCTGAAAATAAGTTATTCATCGTCCGGAGCGCTTCTGCCGTCGGAGAAGACTGCAGCTTCATTATCAATCCTGACGGGGTAAGAGTGACCACAACTTTCTGCGCAAGAGAACATTCGACTGCGGCATTCATCAATACTGCCTTGAGCAAGTTCAAAAGCGTGGTGCCCGGTACCGATATCGTCCAGGGCAGATTCCCCGGACTCTACAAGGGGCTTTTCTCTTCATAACGCAAGAAGGTGAAGCCTAGGATAAGATCTTGCCGAGAATACTGTAGGCCATATGGTCCAGAACCATGTGGAGATCTTCGGTGACTTGCATATCGGTTATGGGGATGTGCACGTTGTGCTGGGCGATTTTTCTGAGCTTTCCCCCATCATAGCCAGTCAGTCCCAGGGTGAGCGCTCCATGGGCATTGGCATATTCCACCGCTTTTATGACGTTGGGAGAATTGCCAGATCCGGAAATGGCTATCACGAGGTCGCCGGGTTTTAAGAAATTCTTGAGGGGTTCGGTAAATATGTCTTCGTAGCTCACATCGTTGGCATAGGCAGTGATGGTAGGCGTGTTGTCTCCAAGACAGATAAAGCGGAACCGCTTGGCTTTACCGTAAGAAAGCCCTTTATTAAAATCCACGGCCATATGCGAAGCCGTGGCGTGGGATCCGCCATTGCCCAGGGTAAAGACTTGGCTGTCCTTGTCGAGGGCTTCCAGAAGTAGATTGAGGAATCCGTTCAATTCTTGTCTGGATATCGCCTTCAGCGTTGCTTGTAGGTTCTCGAAATAAGCTTCTATATCCAAGGTGAAATCCTTATTCATACTCAATGCTCCTCATTCTTTTCATAGTGATAGGCAACTGTGGCGTCGAAGGGACAAGTGTAGTGGAGAGAGCAGATCTGGGCAATAGTTGCAGGCATCATCGGCACTGGGGTGGCTTTGATTCGGGATAATTAAGTGGACAATCTCTGTAAGTCGTGCTATCATCGCAACTGCAATATTACTGCTAGCGGACCTCGGTACAACATAGATACTCGAAGGTTCCGCCATTACAGAAAGGAGAATGTATGAAAAGAATCATGGCATTAGCCCTGGTCCTCTCGGCGCTCATGGTTACTGGTGCCTTTGCCCAGGAATCTCTCATGGCCTACGCCTCGGTAGAACAGGACCTGGCGGTTAACCTCTTCACCGCGTTTGAAAAAGAAACCGGCACCAAGGTAGAATTCGTCCGGCTGGGTTCGGGCGAGCTCGAAGCACGTATGGAAGCGGAAAAGAACGATCCTCAGGCTTCCATCTGGGTAGGCGGCGTGGGAACCAACCATATTTCCGCCCAGATGAAGGGTCTTACCCTTGCCTATAAGTCTAGAGCCGCCGCCAACATTCCTGCCCAATTTAAGGACAAGGACGGTTTCTGGGTCGGCCTCTATCTCGGCCCCCTCGCCATTACCACCAACCTCAACCGCGCCAAGGAACTGGGACTCACTCCCCCCACTAGCTGGGCCGAGCTTTTAAAGCCCGAGTACAAAGGCAAGTTCCGGATCGCCTTCCCCGGATCCTCGGGCACCGGCTACAATTTCCTCACCACAATCATTTATCTCAACAATATGGACGAGGATAAGGCTTTTGCCTGGCTCAAGAAATTTGGCGACAACTGCGAGAAGTTCGAACGCTCGGGTCCCGCTCCCACCAACTACGTGGCCACCGGTGAGATCCCTATCGCCATCGGTTATGCCCACGACGCTGTACGCGCCAAGGCCGCCGGAGCCCCCTTGCAGATCAATATTCCCACCGAGGGTGTTGGTTTTGAGCTCGCCTCCATGTCTCTCATCAAGGGTGGCAAGCAGGCTGTTCTGGCCAAGAAACTCTATGACTGGATCCTCGGACCCAGCGGCCAGAAGATTATCGCCGACTTCTACGTAGTGCCCGTCCAGGAAGGGGTAGCTGCCAATCCCAATGCCATCCCTTTGGCCAAGATCAAGACGGTTAACCAGGATTCTCTCTGGGATGCGAAGAACAAGGCTAGGCTTCAAGACCGCTTTACCAAGGAAATTGGCAACAAGTAATTAGTTCCTCGAAGCTTGTTGGGAAAGGGGCTGTCCAATAAGTTGGGCGGCCCTTTTTATTTATTTGTTTTCAAACTG
>CAZHSK010000129.1:0-4654 GCA_964535235.1 uncultured Treponema sp.
CGCCATGAGTGGCAGCGCAAAGCTGATTTAGCCAAACCTTGCTTTTTTAGACTGGCAGCCCGCCCCCTTTGGGGGCGGGCTGCCTTTTTTCGAAACAAGTATACATCCGCGCACTGCCATCCAGGCATCCAGCCAAGGTAGTCAACCTGGGTGGTCAGTATGAGCCCGATACAGGCCCCGATTGACAGCAAAGGCCAATTCTAGGTACTGTAAGTCTCCCCGGGCCGCTAGCTCAGTTGGCAGAGCAACGCCCTTTTAAGGCGTGGGTCACTGGTTCGAATCCAGTGCGGCTCATAGAATCCTTCCCGGTAAGTTTTATTTATTTGTCCAGTGCCTATTTCATTAGAATCACGCTACAATAAAGTATAACTTGACTCTGCTGGCAAAAAGTGACATCATTTTACGTAATGGGTAAGCATGAGAAGATTCTTGAGGCTATGAGGCAATCCCCTCGACCTGCAAACCTTAGATGGTCAGATATTGAGAATCTTTTTATCCACTTGGGTGCAATAATCCGTGAAGGGAAAGGCTCAGCGATAATAATTATTTTGAACAATAAGCGCGCGTACTTTCACCGACCGCATCCTGGGGATAAAGCAGATAAGGGTGCGATTGAATCAGCCCTACGGTTTTTGAAAGAGTGCGGCTGTATAAAGTAAGGAGACTATGGTGAATTACAAGGGTTTTATTGGTTCGGTTGAATATGATGATACGGCGGAGACTTTATATGGATCTGTTGTAAACGCAACTGTAGTAATGTTCTTCCGTGGAAGTTCAGTCGATGAATTGAAGGCATCTTTTCATAATGTAGTCGATACATATTTAGAGGATTGTGCTAGTCGGGGAGTCGACCCCGAGAAACCATATAATGGAAAAATTACAATTCGAATTCCGCCTGAGTTGCACCGACGGATAGCCAGCAAGGCGGCATCTAGACGAAAATCGATGAATAGTTACTTAGAGTCCGTCCTTGAACGCGATATCGAAGCAGCCGAGTGCTAGTGAATTTGTGCAGGGTGTTTACAATAACCACATACGTATAATTTTTTGAGAAAAACCTCGACTTTAAATTTTCTCTTTCGATAGAAACTCCCTGTAGTTAAGAAATAAATTAAATCGTCAAACCTCCCAATACCGAATCGCCAGCCAGCGACACCAAGAGGGATGCGTAGTCGGCGCTGTCGAGGGCAAGTGCGGTGTTCATTAAATCAGTCAGTTTTGTCTTAACTCCACCAATTGCCGTTGTTACTGTCGATGTAAGTGGCGTGAAATATCCTGGGAGATCCTGGCTGGTCCTGAAGAAGTAACCCTTTGCCTGGCTGAGTTTGCCGCCTGAGAAGTAATAGACGTCGTAGTTGGTGAGATTGTTGCTCAGATCTATATCCAGACCCGGTTCAATTTGATCCTTCAGACCACTGGAATTGTTGTTAAGGTAATATAAATAATAGGCAAAAGTATTAGTTATCGAATTGCCTTCCCAATCCTCCCATGTGAACGATTGGCTATCGCCGACTTGTTTTTGGATAAGTGTATAGTTTCCTACAATAGGCAGAAGGCTGTTGAGAGGATATTCATAATCGAGGTAGAGGGATTTGCCGAAAAGCGTGGTGGCTGTAGGTACAACATAGCCTAGGTAATAGGTGGATTTCCCGACATAGTCACCGTCCGAAATTGATTCTATCTTTTCCAGGTAGTACAGCGCATCGCCCGGTGATAATGATGTGGAGGCGGTGTTGGCCTTATAATAAAATCCGTTCCAGTAGTTATTAGGATCTACATATCCATAACTTCCAGCGGCGAAATCAGTCCAGGTAGTACCATTTATAGAGTGCTGATATCCCGTACCCCCTGTCTTTTCTCTCACATAGATGTGTGTGGGCAGGGGTGATGAAGGGATACCCAATGATGAGATGTTTTTCTGGTGATCTAAAACCTGGCTATCGATACTCCATACTGCCGAATTGCCATTATCTCGGCGCATCAAATTGCCGCTGCTATTATAGTATTCGCCATAGTAGAAATCGTTCGTAGTGGAATTCAGGGGATTGGTAAAACTGGACAGCGATGCGATGCCACCGTAATTATCATCGCCGTAGGCAATGTGGGTGAAGCCTGGCATTGGGCTGACACCTGAACTTGAACCTGTCGACCGATTTACTGTTGAAATCGAGCCGTCGCCGCCCAATGTGGCGGTTCGTATGAAAGTGCCTTGGTCTGCGCCGCTTGAATCCTGCATAGAGACGACGGAAGTGCAGGCGCTGGTTGCGGAATCGAAGTCGACGTACATGCGCTGTGTCATGCCTCCGCCGATGGCGATATCGAGGTTAACCGTAAGCCGAACAGAGGAGTCGGCGGCGGTCTTTATGCCCACTTTCGCGCTGATGGGTATCGTCCCATGACTGTTTTTGATGGATATTTTACAATAAAGGACAATATCCTTGGGATCCGAGCCTTTAATCACGCATTTATTGCTCACTGTCATGCTCGAGGCCATATTTGCGGGAATCTTGAAGATATCAGCGAGGGCTGTTGCGTCGATGGGGGCACTGAACTCCTGGTCTATTGCAATGTCATTCGCCGTCGCGTAGTTGGCTATAAATTTAACCGCGCGATTGAACATAAGTTGGACGTCATCACCCTCTTGAAGGTCTACCCAGGCCTGTGACTTTACTGGGCTGACATTTGCGGTAGTCAATTCAGTGATGTCATTGGCAGCCTTAGAGGATCGAAGGGTTTTATCGCTATCGGGCAACTGCAAGCTCTTGGGTAGGGCGGGTTTTACTTCGGGGATATTCTTCAGAACCTCGGATACGCTATCGGCGCCTCCGGTATCGGTATCATCGTCCTTCGCTTTTAAATTACAAGATGCTATGGTTAGAATGAGAACGACGACGAGCAGGGCTAACAATTTGTTTTTCATGCCGCAGTCTCCTTGATCCAAGTTTCGTGCAAGGTCGAGGTGGCCGCAATAGAAAAAATCAAAATATATTGAGTAAATTAAATTTTGGTACCGTGATTTTCGACTTCTCAAGGCGGCATTCGAGTACTACAATGAGCTCTCTGGTAGAAGTCTTCAGGAGGTAGCCTGTGAAGATTGCGCGACTGCTTGTCCTTGCTTTGCCTTTACTAATCCTAGGCTGCGCCACTCCGCCGGTGCCGCCACCTGCAGCCCCCCCGGTTAGCGACATTTGGCCTAAGATTTACGATGATGAAAGCTATCTGACAGACTTTGGTTCGTCCTGGAGTGAGGATGAGGCCGTGGGTGTTATAAGGAATCTGCAAAACTCCATGGTAGACAACAAGGCGGACATGGCTCTTTCCGAGCTGAGCGTAGATCCCTATGGCATGAGGGCTCGCTGGTCCTGGGTGGAGGTGGGGAATATCCAGAAGAGCGCGGGCTTTGTTATCCCTTTCGACCAAGTTACATCGGTGCTCCTTGAGCATTATCCCAAGACGGACAAGGCTTATAAATGGGGGATAAACGCCTATATTAGCGGCACGAGTCCGGTGTCCGTGCGAACGCCAACTAGAGACGCCGCGGAGCGTCTGGGCAAGGCGCTTGTCGTATTGGCCAAGGCGAGGAAGGCTCCCTTGGGCTTGCCTAACATGCGGTTCGGTGCCGCCCTCGGCACCTTGAGCCCCGATCAGGCCCAGGCAGCGGGTATACTTCAGTCTGCAGGTATAATTGTCTCGTGGATTTTCAAGGAAAGCCCCGCGGAAAGGGCGGGTTTTTCTCCCCAGGATATTATCACCAAGGTTGGGGGGAAAACGGTGCAGAAAGGGCAGGAGCTTTTTGACCTCGTTGAGGCGGCGGCAAAAGAGGGCGCGAAGGAAATTGGCATAGACGGACTGCGGCGCAGTTATCGCGTGGAGGGTGAAAAGTATATAGAGATTTTCGTGCCAGTCCGCTTCACGCTGCCTATTGTCCAGGGAGGCTCCAAATGAAAAGAGCGGTATCGGCTTCCCATGGTATAACAAGATCGCTCATCGTCGCGGGCATGTTGTTCGCGCTAGTCTGGACGGGCTTTGCCCAAGCCGCCGATCCTTCAACGGTTAAACCCGCATGGCAGATAGAAAAGGAATTGTCCGAAAAGCCCGCGACGCCAGTTAAGACATTTGGGGCTTTCTTTGTGGGCTATAATCTCCCTCAGTATTCAGGCACGCTGGCGGCCGACCTCCAGGAATGGGAAGGGCCGTTTAACATCAGCCTCGGGGTGGATACCTCACTCATGGAGTCTTCGTCCATGCTCAATGGAGTCGAGGGGGATCTGTCCATGACCTTCAACGACAATGGCTCGCGGATGCTCATGAACAGCATGGCGATATTCGGATACTCGGTGAAACTCAAGCCGCTGCGGCTCAATCTGGGCGCACGCCTGGGCCTTTCCATCATCGATGTAACCGACGAAAGGCCGGGAGGCGTGAATTACATGGGCTTAGGCTACATCATCGGCCCCGAGGCTTCCCTTTACCTATACCTGGGGGCTCAAACATGGATATGGGCTCGAGGCCGGTATTCCTACGCGCAATACGCGACTTTGGACAACGCAGCCAGTCCCTTGAATTCGGGAAGAAACCAGTTGTCCACGGTGAGCATACAGGCGGGCCTGGCATTCGACTTGTAGGCTGCGGTAGTTGCCGCTATGAAGTAAGT
>CAZHSK010000130.1:0-4613 GCA_964535235.1 uncultured Treponema sp.
AAAATCTCGTCGGGGCCGGGCTTGACATCATTTCCCTCGGATGCTAAAGTCCCTCTGCTTTACGCCTCGCCCCTGTAGCTCAGTCGGCAGAGCATATCCATGGTAAGGATAAGGTCAACGGTTCGATTCCGTTCGGGGGCTTTTTAAAGTAGAAGCAATCCAGGCGCGGAAGACTAAACGGTCGCGCCGCGAAAGGACAGTATAATGGCCGCCAAGAAACAAACGGTAGAGATAATCGCCCTGCAGTGCACCGAGTGCAAGCGCCGCAACTACACCACCCAGAAAAACCGCAAGACCATGCAGGAAAAGTTGGAGATGATGAAGTACTGCAAGTGGGATCGCAAGCATACCCTCCATAAGGAGACCAAGGTCAAATAAGGCCGCCTCTTCGGAAGCTGCCTTTTGGGATAAAGATATCGGACGGCCCTGCAAGGCCGTGCGATTCGCCTTAGGCCAGTAGCTCTAATGGTAGAGCGCCGGTCTCCAAAACCGGATGTTGAGGGTTCGAGTCCTTCCTGGCCTGTAGCGAGTCTTTTTGGAGATCAAGGAGCCGACATGAAGAAGATTGTGCAGTTCTTCAAAGAATCGTACGCCGAGCTGGCTAAGGTAGTGTGGCCCAGCAAGGAAGATGTAGTATCCTCGACCAAGGTGGTGATCTTCTCCACCGTGGCCGTGGCGCTTTTGCTCGGCTTGATCGATTTCCTTCTTGTACTCGGCATCGAAGCCGTGTTCCGATAAGGCGGAGGCTGGATGGCAAAATCGTGGTATATCCTTCATGTCTATTCGGGATATGAAAATAAGATAGAAAAGACAATACGCACAATGATCGAGGCGGGCGACTTGTCCCGGGATATCGTTGCCGATGTGAAGGTGCCGACCGAAGAAGTCACCGACGTAAAAGACGGCAAGAAAAAAATCGTAACCAGAAAAATTCTCCCCGGCTATATTCTTGTCGAGATGGATCTGCCAGAAAACGGATGGAAGGCTACCTGTTCGGGTATTCGCAAAATCACCGGCGTTACGGGTTTTGTGGGTTCCAACTTGAGCAATAAGCCCCAGCCCATTCCCAGCGAAGAGGTGCGCCGCATACTCCAGCGTTCGGGCGAAATAAAGGGCGAGCGCCAGGTGAGGATGAAGCAGAGCTACTCCCAGGGAGAGCAGGTGAAGATCATCGAGGGGCCCTTCGAGTCTTTCTCGGGTGTAATCGAAGAAGTGAACGCCGAGAAGAACAAGCTCAAGGTGATGGTGGGCATTTTTGGCCGATCCACTCCGGTGGAGGTTGAGATGACCCAGGTGGAGAAGATTTAAGACATCGATCGGGGAGCCTTGAGGCTTACAGCCCGATCAGTGAGTTCTTTGTAAAGCGGCTGAAGGAAATGTCCCGCAAGGGGCAGTGCTTTTCAGCTTCTCAGATAAGGGGTTTTTACTCCACTGATGGGAGTGGGCGAATCGCGAAGCGATTCGCCCACGCTACCCCGGCGGCATGGGATTCGCCGGGTATACCACGTAAGGAGAATGGCTATGGCCAAGAAGAAGATTACTGCAATAGTCAAGTTGCAGTGCCCTGCCGGCAAGGCGACACCGGCTCCGCCCGTTGGACCGGCTCTCGGTCCCCACGGTGTGTCGGCGCCCATGTTCTGCCAGCAGTTCAACGAGCGCACGAAAAGCATGGAGCCCGGACTCGTTATCCCGGCTATCATCACCGTCTATCAGGACAAAAGTTTTACTTTTATCCTCAAGACTCCCCCCGCCAGCGTACTCATCAAGAAGGCCTGCGGAATCGAGAAAGGCTCCGCCGTCCCCCAGAGGGACAAGGTTGCCAAGCTCAGCAATGACAAGCTGGAGGCTATCGCGAAGCAGAAGCTGCCAGACCTAAATGCCAACGACATCAAAGCTGCGATGCGCGTTATAGCGTGTACCGCCCGGTCGTTGGGTTTCGAGTCGGAGATACGGTATTGATGCTCTGCAAAAAATATCGGGAAGTAGCTTCGAATGTGGACAGGACACAGGAATATGATCCTGCATCGGCCTGTGCCCTGGTAAAGGGAACTGCCCGCGCCAAGTTCGACGAAACCGTGGAAGTCCATGTCAGGCTTAACCTCAAGAAAAGCCAGTCGGTCCGCGATACGGTAGTTCTGCCCAATCAGTTCAGGGGTGAAAAAAAGGTACTGGTATTCTGCAAGCCTGAGAGGGTGAATGAAGCCCTGGAGGGTGGAGCCGCCTACGCCGGCGATGCCGAGCTCATCGAGAAGATCAAGGGTGGATGGGTAGATTTCGACGTGGCCGTCGCCACGCCCGATATGATGAAAGACGTGGGCAAGCTGGGTATGGTACTCGGCCGCCGCGGCCTTATGCCCAACCCCAAGACCGGTACTGTCACCAACGATCTCAAGGCCGCGCTGAATGAGCTCAGGAAGGGTAGAACCGAGTTCAGGTCGGACAAGACCAATATTGTCCATATCGCCATCGGCAAGGCTTCGATGGAAGCAACACAGATCGCCGAGAACCTGACCGCTATTCTCGACGAGATCAACCGCAAGCGCCCCTCTGATACGAAGGGCGAATTCGTGACTTCGGTATATTTGGCTTGCACTATGGGTCCCAGTGTGCGCGTCACGACCGTCAAGAACGAGAAGAGGTAAGTTATGGCGATGAGAGCTAACAAGATACAGCCGAATAAGACCGAAGCCATCGATCAGCTGAAGACGAAGATCGGGGAATCCCGGGATTTTGTCTTTGCAGAGTACCGTGGTCTTACGGTGGAGCAGATCACCGATCTTCGCAGGAAGCTTCTGGAAAAGGGAGCATCGCTGCACGTGGTGAAGAACAATTTTGCCCGCATAGCCTTCGAAGAACTGGGTTACACCAAGGAAGTCGAGCCTGTGCTGACCGGTCCTACGGCGGTAACCTTCGTGACATCCGATTCCAATGAGGTAGCCAAGCTATTGCTGGATTTCGCCAAGGAAGTGCCCGCCCTCAAGATCAAGGGTGCCCTGGTGGACAAAGGCTTCATGGGAGAGGCCCAGGTGAATCTCTTCTCCAAATTGCCCGGACGCAATCAGCTTATTGCGATGTTGCTGTCCGCGATGAATGGTCCTGCCCAGAACCTGGTGTACGTGCTCAACGCGGTGCCCACCAAGTTGGTCAGGATGCTCAAGGCGATAGAGGAGAAAAAGGCCAGCGAAACTCAGGCCTGAATAACAAAGGTTTTATAGGCCCCCAGGCTTCGGATAGCTGCCGTTCCTGTCGGCCTTGTGGATGTCCTCCGTATGGAGGGCCAGCGTACTAAATAGGAGAAGATAATATGGCAGCGCTCAGCAAAGATCAGATCATTGACGCGATCGCTTCGATGACGGTTCTCGAGGTTTCCGAGCTCGTTAAGGCGATGGAAGAGAAGTTTGGCGTAACCGCCGCGGCCCCCGTGGCCGTAGCCGCCGGTCCCGCAGCCGCAGCCGCGGCTCCCGCCGAGGAAAAGACCGAGTTCACCGTCATTCTCAAGGCCGGCGTTCCCGCCGACAAGAAAATCGCGATCATCAAGGAAGTACGGGTGATCACCGGTCTGGGTCTCAAAGAGGCCAAGGACTTGGTAGAGGCCGGAGACAAGCCCCTCAAGGAGAATGTTTCCAAGGAAGAGGCCGCCAAGGTCAAGAAGCAGATCGAAGACGCCGGTGGAGCTGTCGAAGTCAAATAAGGCGTCGTTTGTTCTACCGCGCAGCTTTCTCCCCTGCAAAGGCCCCTTGAAAAGGGGGTCTAGTGCGGGGGAGAAAGTTCGGTTTTTCGGAGGCATTTGCCTGGCCTAAAGGGTTCAAGGCCCTTTGCGGCGCGGATAAGTGCCTCGGAATGACCGCACGCAGCGTAACGTATTGCGCGTTACGGCGCACGGTTTCCCAGCAGGAGGGGTAAGGGATGTCATATACCGCACACAAGATCCAGCGCCGCTATCTTGGAAAAGAATTCCAGGAGGCGATGGAGCTTCCCGATCTCATCGATATACAGCTTTCATCCTTCGAGCGTTTCCTTCAGAGGGACAAGCTGCGCCAGGGACTGGCTCCCGATGAGGTTGGACTGCAGGAAGTCTTCAAGGCGACCTTCCCGATAGAGAGCCAGTCGGGCGACATGGTGATCGAATTCGAGCGCTATGGCTTGGACGAGAGCGCCATGAAATACAGCGAGCTGGAATGCAAGCAGAAGGGGCTCACGTACTCCATCCCTCTCAAGGCCACGGTCAACCTCGTGTTCCAGAAGACCGGCGAGATTCGGCAGAAGGAAATTTACCTGGGAGATATCCCCCTCATGACCGACAGGGGAACTTTCATAATAAACGGTGCCGAGCGCGTCGTCGTTTCCCAGATTCATCGTTCTCCCGGCGTTGTCTTCAGCCACGAAAAGGGTGTGTTCTCGGCTCGGCTCATTCCTTACCGGGGCAGCTGGCTCGAGTTCGAGATCGATCAGAAAAAAGAACTTATCTTCACCAAGATAGACCGCAAGAAAAAGTTCCTGGGAACCTTGTTTTTAAGGGCAATCGGTTTTCATAGCCGCGAAGAAATAATCGAGGCATTTTATAAAACCGCTACCATCGAACTGGGCGATAGCCCGGAGCAGAGGGAAAAAGT
>CAZHSK010000131.1:0-4591 GCA_964535235.1 uncultured Treponema sp.
GTCAAAACTCACCTTGACCTTGGATGTGGCGAAGGACACCTGGGATTCGGCCACGCCGTCGGTGCGTTTCAGCATTCCCTCGATCTTGGCCACGCAACTAGGGCAACTCACGGTCTCTAATTGAAAGGTTTTTGTCGTCATATACGACCTCCTCGCTCTGTGATAGGCTAAAAATAGCGGAGCGAGAAAAACCTTTCTTTGACCGAGATCAAAAAGGGCGAGAATATTTTAATATTTATTTGAAATTGCGATCTTTAAGCACGGAAAATGAAGACAAGTCTGCGCCCAAACCTTTTTACCTATATTTAATAGCCCCTACAGAACAAACTTCGGCGCAGGATTGGCAGACCAGGCAGTCGAACTTTCGGATCCGTCGCTTTTTTGTGTCTAGGGTATCGATGGCATTGGAAGGGCATACCTTCTGGCATTTCCCACAGGAAATGCACGCAGTCTCATCGATCACCATGCCCTTTTTGGCAGGCCGCGAAGTAAGGCTGAAGATTGTGCCGTAGGGGCAGATAGAATTATGCCAAAGCGCTTCCTCGAAAAAGATGACGACAAGGACGGAAAGGCCGGTAATTATAGCAGGCAAGGGCAGTTCAATCCCCATCCGCTTTGTCAGTAACATCGTTGCGAAAAAGAGTACGACAAAAACAATGCGGGCCGCCGGATGCTTCATAAAAGCCGGGGTTTCAAAGGGTTTTATATTCAACTTTTTCCTGAGCCAGGTGATGGGCCTGAAGAGAGTGTTCATCGGGCATATCCAGCCGCAGTAGATGCGGCCGAAGACGAGGGACAGCAGAGCTCCCGCTGCAAAGACAGCCAGCCAGAGCTGAATGGAGCCGCGGAAGAATAAAAATCCGAATAACGCGAGAAAAGCTAGTTCAACAATAATACGAAGGGTATAGGTTCTTTTGGATGCTTTCTGCATGCCTGATTCTCCTTAAGCTTTGAGCCGATTACAAAAGTCTGTCGCCTCTTGTAATGGTTTCATTTAATTGAGCCAATTTCAAAAGTCTGTTAACTTTTGAAATTGGCTTTGTAGGTTTCGTTTATTTTCATGCTAAAAGCATGAAAATAAACGAAACCTACGTATCTTCAAGGTAGTTATTTCAAAACTCGTCTGAGTTTTGAAATAACCTCAATTAAAAATAAATTTTTGCCGACGCGAAGATGCTATTGTTATCAGCGTACTGCCCGAAGGCGCCGCTGGTACCTAAGAAAAACCAGCCCCCCGCCGCCAGTTCCATGCCGTCGGCTATCTTCCAAGTGACTTGAGGCTTTATGAGGGCATCAGGTGCGGCAAAACCAAGATATGTGAGGGCTTCAACCCTGATCGTCTCGCGGGCGAAGGTGCGGGCTAGAAGCACTGTCGCCGTATTCGTAAATGCTTCATCCACCAAGGCTGTTTCATGATCAAGAATGATTTCCTGAATAAATTGAAAACCCAGGGTCGTTCCTAAAATAGAGAAGTCGGTCCCAACCAGGTAGTGGAGCGCATTTTTTTCGGTATACCCCTTGGGATAAATCGTGATATCGCCTTGGTAACGCTTGCCGAAATAGAATACGCCTTCCGATTTGAGTACAAGAGGTCCCAGCGCCGCAGATATCCCATAGCCTGCTGCGGCCGTCCGGTAATACTCGCCCTGGATGCTCAGAGCCGTGAGCCCTAATCCCGGCGTCATTGTTTTGCTTACCACTGAAAAACTCGGAGTATCGTTCCAAAACCAACCGCCCATCAGCGAAAAATCCACGCTGGAACCGAGCCAGCCATAGCGCGCAAAATATTCTCCATTGGCGAGACTAAAATCAGGTGTAATGGAGGCTAAAAAAGTCGGCTTGATGGGATAGGGCAATGTCGGCGCCCAGATCGAATCAGCGGAAGGCTGAACAGTCGGTGTAAACAACGGAAGCCACACAACTTCCAGCTGATGATTTCCTGAGTAAAGCGTTGCGCGCACGCCCGTCACCGCCAGTCTTAATTCCTCAAAATCTGGAACCAGGAATCGTGAAAGATCTTTTGGAGAGACCAGGTCGGTTATAAAAACCGCGTCGCTCTTTCCCCAGATTATCTGCTGCTTGCCGATTCTAACATCGAAAAAATCGCCATAATACTGCAAGTATAATTCCCTGAGCGCACTATCAAAACCCTGATCCAGATCAGTATCGAGAATCACATTAGCGTACAGCAGGGTTGCATCCGTCTCCCAGCTGAAACGGGTATCGAGGGTGTTCTCCTGCATGAAGACCGACCAATCAGAAATTAGCGAACCCGCCTTGCTCCTTCCGTAACCATTGAAGGATACGTTGTCGGCTGAAAGCCGGATGAGGACGAAAAGCAGAAAAACTATCAGAATGCCGCTTTTAAGTGTCTTTTTCATTTAAAGCGCCTTCATCATGCTGCGTTCGGTAAAGCTCGATTCCTGAATTCCCTTATCGAGCTCCAGAGATGTAAATTCCATGGTCGTCCTATGATTTTTCTGCACATTATGCATTTCTGTATGGGTGATCATCATAAAACCGTTGATCTCTTCCGCTTTATGAATACTAAGCGTCTTCAACAGCTTTCCGCCCTTGTCGTAGAAATCCCTGCGGAATCCCAGCAATTTATTTTTCGAAACCCAGCTTACAACCCGGGAATAACTATAGGCTTTATCCTTAGGAACGCTCTCGATGACCCAGCATTCTTCTCCGTTTACTGTCTCGCTGCCGAGTATTGTATGGCTGTCTTCGTCCGGGTGCCGCTCAGCCAGATCATCGTAGCTAAAATCGGAACCCATGAACGAATCCCCTCTTCCGTCGGAGCTTATTCGCTTAACCCGCTTGAGCGCCGGCAAGTATATCCACTGATCATCGCTTTTCCCTGTTTCGGTATAGCTCCAGTTCATGAACGAAGTACCCCTCACGTCCGCGGGCGATTGAAATTGCATGATCTTTTTTTCAGTACTTCCACAACTCGCCGAAAGCTGTTTCAGAGAACGAGTCCGTTCGCGGCCTTTTGAATCGATGAGCGTCATGGTAAGCAGCGCGGACATATCCTTTGGCTGCGGCCTGTTATAGACATTGAGTATTATTTCTTGGGCATAATTTGTGGCAGAAGCGTTGTGCGCTTTTTGAGTATTCTGCGCGCTCACGGGACTCAGCATGACGATATATGCTACTGCAAAAAGCGCGAAACGAAGTGTGATTCTCTTTCTCATATTCTATCCTTGAGCAATGATGATGATTTCCTCAACACGAGGAACATAATGCTTACCGTGGCAATAAAGGCCGACAGCATATTGAGCGATACCAATAATCCGATTTGGCGATTGGGAGGGAACACCGAGAACACCATGACCATAAATCCGGAGATTACGATAATCGCATTCTGCAGCACGGCCCTGCCCGTGTGACTCATGGAAAAACGGGCAGCTTCGGTCTCATCGCCCTTTGTGCGCAAGCGAGTACGATAATGACTTATAAAATGTATCGCGTAATCGACACCGATTCCGACCGCGATGCTGGAAATCAAGGCGGTGGAAATTGTAAGGGGAATATTTAAAACACCCATGAGACCGAAATTTATCAGTATTGTTATCAGGACCGGAATTGTCGCGATGCCGCCCAGAATTGCGCTGCGAAGCATGAACGAAACGAGCACGAATACGATTAGAACCGATAAACCGAGGCTGGATATCTGCCCTTTGAGAATAAGATCGGAAAAGACCAAACTCTTGTACCCAGACCCCGCGAAATTAATGGAAATTCCCATTTCTGCAAAGTCGCTGGAAAAACTTTCGGCTTCTTCTATGACACCCTGAATAGTGCGGCTATCGTCGCTTTTCAGCTGAACGACCATATTAGCGCCTTTAAAATCGCTATCCACCACCTTCCACAGGTTGTCAGGATCCCCCGACATTTCGTACAGAAGAAGATACTGGGCAACCATATCCAAAGATTCAGGAATTTTATCAAAGGCAGGGTCTTCGGCGTTCATGGCAAAGTGCATCCGCTTTAAATAGGTGGTTAGGGAAAGACTGTCGCCCACATTTTCGCGCCGCATAATCGAGCTCTGCAGCCTATCCATCAGCTGGAGCACCTCGGGCTGCTTGAACGCGTCGTACTCATCGGAATCGAGAATAATATTTACCGAAGAGGTCCCGCCGAAATTTTTATTGACAAAGGCATCGGTCTGTACAATGGCGCTGGATTTTTCGAAATTTTCCAAGAAGCTGGTATTTATCCATACCCGGGAAAGCCCCCAGAGCGAAGTTACCATGACCACGCCGGTCACAGCATACACTATGACTCTATGGGCACTGACGGCATCGGCGAAGCGAGCCCCAAAAAACGTTTTCGGCTCTTTTTTTTCTGCAGGCTTGACGATAGGCGTATTGCCATTTCTAAGCAAAAGTATGCCCGACGGCACTAAAATCATTGTTAAAAACCACGATACCGCGACGCCGAAGGCAGTGAAGAGGCCGAAATACTTTACCGGATACACTTGCGAGGTAACCAGCGAAAGAAATCCCGCGACGGTCGTGAGCGCGGCAAACAAGGATGGCTTGCCTATGACAAAGATGGCGTCTTCGGCGATCTCCCTGCGGCT